>JAHELT010000201.1:0-2453 GCA_024644045.1 Chromatiales bacterium
AGGACCGACGCCCGAGGCCCCTGGTGGCCGTGGGGCCTGCTGCCCCTGCTGGGGCTGCTGCTGCTGTTCGCCTGGGGCGCCTTGCGCACCGCACCGCACATTCAGGCGCAAGTCGAGGCGGAAGTCGGCGCACTGCTGCGTGCCAACTCCATCGCCATCACGGACGTGGACGCTGATGGTCAGGGCGTCGCCATCGAAGCGGAAGCGCCCCCAATCGAGGAGTCCCGCATCCGCGCGCTGGCGAAATCGACGGAGTGCGACACCTGGGCCGGACGATTGCCGTGCCCGACGACCGTGCAGCTCGCACTGGCCACCTCGGCGGACACCCGTACCCACGATTTCCTGTTCGTCAAGAACGGTAACGAGGTCATTCTGACCGGCGAGGTCGCGAACGAAGAGGAACGCCAGCGCACGCTCGCGCTCGCCAGAGAACGTTTCCAGCGCGTCACCGATCGGCTGTCGATCACCAACGACGGCGCGACCCATCACTACCCGCTCGCAACCGACCGCGCCCTCGCCGTGCTTGGCAAATTCGTGCACGGTCAGGCGACCTGGACCAGCGGTGTCCTCGAAGCGATCGGTTTCGCAAGGGCCGCCGATGTCGAAGTGGCGCGTGATCTGTTCGACGCCGTGGACGGCAGACCGCGCATCGGACAGCTGCAGATCCAGGTCGCGCACACCGCGCCCGCACCCACCTTTCCCGCTCCGGCCTCGGCAGCCGGTCGGCGCGCCCACGACTTCCTCTTCGTCAAGGACAACGACGAGTTGATCCTGACCGGCGAGGTGCCGAGTGTGGAAGAGCATGAGGACACGCTGCGACTGGCCGGTGAACGCTTCGAGAAGGTGATCGATCGCCTGACGGTTTCCAATGAGCCCGCGACCAGGGAGTACCAGCTGGCAGTGGACCGTGCGCTCGCCGTGCTCGACAAGCTGATCCGCGGGCAGGCCACGTGGACCGGCGGGCTCTTCGAAGCCAGCGGGCTTGCAGGCGAGCATGACGCCGAGGTGGCACGCGGCCTGTTCGACGCCCCGCGCAACAAACCGAACTCGGGTCAGATCCAGATCGAGGTAGCACAGGCGGCTGCGCCGGCAACCGCTGCAGCGGCTCCCACTGCGCCGGCAGCGGCGACACCATCTGCCGCGCCGCCGATGGCAAGCCGGGCGCACAATTTTCTGTTCATCAAAGAGGGTGATGAAGTTATTCTGACCGGCGAGGTGCCGAGCACCGAGCAGCACGCGATGACGCTCAAGCTCGCCAGCGCGCGTTTCGGCAAGATCATCGACCGGTTGTCCGTCTCCAACGACACCGCCACCGAGCAGTACCCGCTGGCAGCGGACCGGGCGCTGGCGGTGCTAGATAAATTCATCAGCGGACAGGCAACCTGGACGAATGCGGTGTTCGAAGCCAGTGGTCGGGCCAATGCCCAGGACGCGAGCGACGCGCGGAGTCTTTTCAACGCAGCGCCCCGCAAGCCGAACTCCGGGCGGATACAGATCGACGTTATCGACGGGTCAAACCGGTGCGACGACGCCTTTCGTCAGGCACTCAGCGATTCGGCGATCCGCTTTCGCACCGACAGTGCCGAGATCGACGAAGGCAACGAGGTGCTGCTTCAGCAGCTCGCCGCGCTGGCACGCGAGTGCCCGGGTGCACTGACGATCGGCGGTCACACGGACAGCCGGGGCGACGAAGCCATGAACCGGGCGCTCAGCCTGGCCCGCGCACAGGCCGTCCGCGACGCGCTCGTCACGCTCGGTGTCGAAGCCGACAGACTCACCGCGCGCGGCTTCGGCGAATCGCAGCCGATCGCCGACAACGACACCGCCGACGGCCGGGCCCGGAACCGGCGCATCGCGATTTCCATGACGAACTGAATCAAACTCTTGTCACCACGATCACCGACCCGTGGCTTTGTGAGGAAGAAAATATGACGTACCTGCTGGCGAAATACGCACTCCTGTTTTTCCTGGCGGCCCTGCTGGGGTTCATTCTGGGCCACTGGTGGTCGCGGCGGTCTTTCGTCGATGTGAGCGAGAGCTTCGACGCGCTGAGCCGGGCGAATCGTCCCGACGCTTCGCTGTGGGATCGGCTGTGGCAGAAGCTGGAGATGCTGACGCCCAGAGAGCCCGATTTTTCAGGCGTCTATCAGCGTCTGGAAGGCGTGGCCGGCGCGATCTCCGATCTGCCGCGGCCGCAACCGGTCAGCCTTGCCTCGGTGGACAGCCGCCTGGACAGCCTGGCTGCAAAGGTCGGCAGCATCCCGGCACCGCAGGCGCCCGACCTGCGGCCGGTCAACGAGCGGCTGAACGATATTGAAACAGCGATCAAGGCTATACCGGCCCCGGAGAAACCGCCGGCCGTCGATCTCGCGCCGGTGACCACCCGGCTCAATGCGCTCGAGCAGACGATTGCCCGGATCCCGCAGCCGAAACCGGCCGAGCCCGTCCGCCTC
>JAHELT010000201.1:2463-7984 GCA_024644045.1 Chromatiales bacterium
GACGCCGTCGCCGTTCACGTCACCCGCGGTCGCACCTCCGCGGTGTTGGCCGACGAACCACAGAAGGTCGAAATCGAGCCCCTCACGGCGCGCATCAGCGACCTGGAGAAGGCGATCCGCGAGATTCCGAGACCCGATGCGCCCAAGCCTGTCGACCTGCAGCCCTTGAACGCCCGCATCGGCGCGCTCGAGCAGGCAATCCGGGAGATCCCGCATCCCCGGCCTGCCGAGCCGGTGCGCCTCGACCCGGTGACCAGTCGCATCGACAAGCTCGAAAGCGCGGTGCGTGCCATCCCCGCTCCCGAGAAGCCGCATCCCGTCGACCTCGCTCCGGTGACCGCCAGACTGGGCAGGCTGGAACAGGCGATCGAGCGGATACCGCAGCCTCGCGCGCCGGAACCCGTGCGGCTCGAGCCGTTGACCGAGCGCATCGACCGGCTGGAAGCCGCGGTGCGCGGTCTGCCGCGCCCGGAGCCGGTGAACCTGAGCCCGGTTGACCGGCGGCTCGGCACGATCGAAGCCGAGCTCAGCAAGCTTGGCGGCCGCCTCAGCCAGCCGGCGCCGGTGCCCAAACCGGCGCGCAGTTCCGGACCGCGCCTGCTGAAAAGCGCGGCCTACGGCAAGCACGACGACTTGAAGAAGATTTCCGGTGTCGGCCCGAAGCTCGAACGACTGCTGCACCGCAACGGCGTTTACTACTTCTGGCAGGTTGCCTCGTGGAGCCGGCCAGATATCGATTTCATCGACCGGCGCCTCGAGGTCTTCAGGGGCCGGATCAGCCGCGACAACTGGGTTGGTCAGGCGAAGAAACTGAAACGCGAAGCGAGCGCGGCAAAAGAGCCCGCCGATTGACGAGCTGCCGGACTGTCGGGGGCGTCGCGCGCAGCCGTCACGGTTCTTGGGCAGCCTTTGTGCAGGCTGCACGATCAGGCGTGATCGGCTCGCACCAGAAACATGACCGCAAGCACGGCGCCCGTGCAGACGACACCCCAGAGCACGCTGGCCAGCGGGAGCCCCAGTGTCTCTGAAACGGCACCGATCGTCAGTCCGCCAAGCGCCGTGCCGCCGAAACCGACCACGCCCCACAGGCTCATGACCCGGCCACGGTAGGTATCGTCCACGTGCGTCTGGATTGCCGCCTGGCTGGAAACACCGACCAGCGTGATCGTGAAGCCCAGCACGGTCACCAGTACAACGGCGACAACAAAACTGCCGTTCAACCCGAGCATGACGCACACCAGCCCGGCGGCCAGTGCTCCGCCGCGGCCCGTGCTGCGCATGGACACGGCGGTTCGCGACATGATCAGACCGGCAACGATAGCCCCCGCGCCCGCGCTCGAGGTCAGCATCGCAAGGCCGGCGCTGCCGCGCTGAAACACGCCGTCGGCAAACGCCGGCAACAATTCCAAAAGTCCGCGCCCGCACACCGAGTTGATCGCCGCGAGCAGCATGAACGGCATGATCACGCTGCTCGACCAGGCGTGCGCGATGCCCGAGCGCAGCTCGAAGAACACTGCGCGCCGCACCTCCGCCTGACCATCCCGCTCGCGCATCTGCACAGCGCGTAAAGCAAACAGCATGGGGACGTACAGCAGCGCGTTGACGGCAAACGCCGATGTCACCCCGCCCACCGTGATCAGCACGCCGGCCAGGGCCGGACCGACCAGGCGGGAGACGTTGAATATGATGGCGGTGGTCGCCACGGCGCTCCGCAACTGGGCGCGTTCCACCAGCATGGGCACCAGCGACAGACGAATGGGATGGTAGGCGCTGTTTGCGATACCGAACAGCGTGGCCACGACGCATACGGCGGCGATGCCCACTTCGAACAACGCGGTAGCGGTCGTAAACGCCGCCGTCGTCAGGAGTATCCCCGACATTGTCAGAATCGCGGCGCGCCGCCGATCACCGCGATCGGCTAGCACCCCGAACACCGGACCGAGCAGGATGATGGGTGCGAACAGCAGAAACGCGACCGTGCCCACCCAGAACTCCGAGTGCGTGGAATCCCACGCCATCCAGCCGAGCGTCAGGCGCTGGATCCAGATGCCGTTGGTGCTGAAGACCGCGCCGGCGGAATAAATTATGAAGTTGCGGTTGCCTAACGCCGAGACTGACGCCACCGCCATCAGCGTCGCCGGCCGGCGGTGTCGCGCGTACCCGGCAAGACCCGCCGGTCAGTCAGCACGCTGATCCGGGTCGCCGCGATGGAAGCGGGCGTCCGGCTGCAAGGCACCGTAGCGTGCGATCTTGCGGACATACACGTCCGCAAAGGTCTGCAGGCCAGCCGCCTGCTCGGGGCTCAACTGCCTCAACACCCGTCCCGGCGAACCGACCACCAGCGAGTTGTCGGCGATCTCCTTGCGTTCCGCGATGAGCGTGTTGGCCCCGATCAGGCAGTTCCTGCCGACGCGCGCGCCGTTGAGCACGACCGCGTTGATGCCGATGAGGCTGAAGTCGCCAATCGTGCATCCGTGGAGCATGGCTTTGTGCCCCACCGTCGCAAAGCGCCCGATGGTCAACGGGAACCCGGGGTCGGTGTGCAGCACGCAGCCGTCCTGCACGTTGGAACCTTCGCCGACGACGATGGGCTCGTTGTCGCCGCGCAGCACGGCGTTGAACCAGACACTGGTGTTCTCGTGCAGCACTACGCTGCCGATCAGGGTGGCGGTGGGCGCCACGTAGTGATGCTCGCCGAGCAGCTCGACGCGTTTATCCTCCAGCGTATAGATCAACGGCGCTCCCCTCTGGCCTCGAATCGGTGCGTAGCCTATCACTGTTGCGCACTCGGGGCCTCCCGTTGTCGACGGGAGCATGGAATCCCACGCCTCAGGCGCGGTCGGCGGCGAAATGCTCCCGGCATACGTCGGCGAACGCGGCCGCGGTCTGCGAAAGCGCCACGTTCGCCTTGTGCGCAAGCATGCGGACGGTTCGCTGATCAAGGGCAGGGTGACCAGCGCGCGCGGTGGTCGCTTCGCGGTCAGCCGGTCTTCTTCAACGGCCGCTTGGCGTTCTGCGCACCGGCGGTCGTACCCGTGACCCGCTCCGACAGGCCGGCCGACTGACGCACGAAATCCAGCGGCCCGTCCCAGTCGAAATTGCGGTACACGGCGGCCAGATGGGCAAACGGCGGTGACTGCGCAAACAGCTGGAAGGTCAGACGGTGACCGGCGTAGTCGCTGTTCAGCAGGTCGCGCGCAAATGCCAGCAGCTTGCGGCGGTCGTCGGCTTTCCAGTCTTCGTTGATGGTGTAGAACTTCTCGAGCCACTTGCCGCTCTCGGGATCCTGGAAGCTCGCAAAATCCGGCGTCACGCAGATCTGCCCGCCACACAGTTCACGCGCAATGTGCATCATCGCAGGCAGATTGGCACACGCGTGCACTCGGCCGGTGTAGAGCAACGACTGATTGGGCATCAGCAACCCGCCCGGGCTGGGTTGGGCCGTGGCGATAGCGCCCGTGAGGTGCGCGTTGATGCCCTCGCGGTAGACGGCGAGCTGGGACAACTTCTCCTGCACCGCCTGCTGATTGTGCAGGCCCGTCTGGCGCACGTTCCACAGCGCCGCCCCGATCATCATATCCGCCATTTTCAGAATGCGTTGCACGAAGGCATACGCCGAGTACCGGTGCAGGGTCGCGCGAATGAACGCGGCGGCCTTGGTGTGGCGGTAGAACAGCACGTTCTCCCACGGGATCACCACATTGTCGAACACCAAGAGCGTGTCGACTTCGTCGAAGCGATTGGACAGCGGGTAGTCCTCCACCGGCGCGCGCCCGGCGAACCCGGTCCTGCAGATGAACTTGAGCCCGGGGGACCCCAGATCGCAGACAAATCCGACCGCGTAATCGGAGAGCTCCGCATCACCCCAGTTGGCGATGGTCGGCTTGGTAAACGCCTGGTTCGAGTACGCCGCGGCGGTTTCGTATTTGGCGCCACGCACCACGATGCCCGCGTCGGTTTCCTTTACGACGTGCAGCAGCATGTCGGGGTCCTGATCCTGCGGGCGTTTGGAACGGTCGCCTTTGGGATCGGTATTGGCCGAGACGTGAAACGGATCGTGCTCGATGGCGCGCGCGACGTGAAGCCTGATGTTCTCGGAGAACTGCGGATCGACTTCGTTGAGCACGTCCTGCCCGTCGTACAGGGACCACATCTCGCCAATGGTTTCGTCACCGACCCGCGTCACCACACCGCCGACGTCATTGAAAACCGCCTCCGTGGCGAGGTTCTTGGCGCGCCAGTCGTCCTGGGTCTTGGGCAGCTTCAAACCGATCGAGTACTGCTCGCCGTCTTCCTCGTAGGTCATGGTCGCAGCGGTGTGCGGATCGTGCTGCATGTCGTAGATGCGCGCCCGGATGTCCACCAGCGGCTTGAACATCGGGTGCGTGGCCACATCGTCGACGCGCTCGCCGTTGACGAAAATCTCGCGGCCATCGCGGATGGACTCGATGTACTGGGCGCCGGTGCGAATCATGCAGCTACTCCTGGTGTGTGACGGTCCGCGGTGCCAACTGCTGCGCAACCGGCCCGGATCGACCGCGGTGTTCTGCAGTTGCCCGGATTCTATCGAACTCGGGTGCGGGGCAATACTTCAATCGACAGCGCCGATGTTCTCCACCAGGTGGCGGACCTGGTCCGCCACCGCCTCCTCGGCGGCTACGTGATAGAGCGCAGCCATGGCGTCGCTGCGCCGGCCGAGCGCGAGGTAGGCGCGTGCCAGGGCGACGAAGTAGTGAGGGTTGCGGGGATCCGCCTGGGTCAGGTAGGCGTACAGCTCGGCGATTTCCTCCTGCCGCTGCTCCTCGAGCAACTGCTGCACGAGGAAGTTGACGGTCAGGCTCAGCTGTCCCGTGACCAGACGCCGCAGGTCCGGATGCAGGTCCTGCTGCGCCGCCATCAGAAAGGCCTCAATGGCCGGTCGGTAGGCCCGCTTTTCGCGGTAGGCGCGCCCGGCGTAGACCCAGGCTTCGGTGTCGCGAAAGAAAACAGCCAGGTAGGCGTCCAGCAACGCGGTGGCGCTGTCGTAATCGCCCACCTGGATGAGGTCGGAGGCGTGCTCCAGGAGGGTATCCCGGTAGGTGTCGCCGACGCCGGGGTCGGCTGATTCGAAGGCTTGCGCATAGCGCTCCACGGCGCCCTCATAGTCGCCCACATCCAGTGCATTGCGCAAAGTGTCCGTACCCGCCGCCGCACCGATAGCGGTCCGCCGGGGTGAGCGGTGGTGGCGACTCTCAGGGTTCGACAGGGTATCGGTAGAGACGGCCGGTAAGGTTGAGACGTCCGGCCCGGTGGTCAAATGCGGGTTCGGCCACAGCAACAGGAGCATTGCCGCGGCGCCGGTGACGAGCACCAGGCCCACGGGCACCGGTTCGCGCCGATGGGTCCGGCGCCGGCCTGATCGATGCAGCGGCGCTGTCTGGGTCTGCATGTGCTCCACCCGTTGCGGGCCAAGCGTACAAGCGGCATGATACGCCGAAATGAGGGCGTTTGCCGGACGGCCGCGGCGTGTTCGTCAGGGCCT
>JAHELT010000202.1 GCA_024644045.1 Chromatiales bacterium
GTGTCTCGGCAGAGGAGGCCCGACGCATCGGGCTCGTCAATGAGGTTTTCGCCAAGGACCTGGCCGACGAGGCGGTCGAGCAGATCGCCCACACGATGGCCGACAACGCCCCGCTCACGATCCAGAGCGCAAAGATCACCCTGCAGGAGCTTGCCAAGCTCGAAGCTGAACGCGACTCCGAGCGAATCAAGGCATCGATCGAGCGCTGCTACCAGAGCGAGGATTTCACAGAAGGCGTCCTCGTCGCGATACTGATTGAGCCGGTTGTAGAGCGTCTTGAGGCTGACGCCCAGCGCCTCGGCGCTGGCCCGCTTGTTGCCCTGGTAGTGACTGAGCGTGGCTTTGATGAGCCGGCGCTCGGCATCCGCGAGCGCCATGCCCGGGCGCAGCGACAGCTCATTCCCCGCCAGCAAGATCGCGTTGTCGAAGTAGGGCGTGAGATGCTCAGGCGCGATCGCTCCGTCCTCGGCCAGGATGAAGGCGCGCTGCACCGCGTTGCGCAATTCGCGCACGTTGCCCGGCCAGGTGTGTTCCTGCAGCGCCTGCAGAGCCGGCTTTGAAAAGGTCACGTGCGCGTCTTCCTGCTCGTTCAGCAGATCGAGGAAGTAGCGCGCCAGGCGCTCGATGTCGTCCTCGCGCGCACGCAGCGGCGGCAGGCGGATAGGAAACACCATCAGCCGGTAGTAGAGATCCTGGCGGAAGTCACCTTTCGCGACGGCCTGCTCGGGGCGGCGGTTGGTGGCCGCGACGATGCGCACCTCGGCTTTGAGCTCGCGCTCGCCGCCGATCCGCGTGAAGGTCCCTGTCTCCAGCACGCGCAGCAGATGCGCCTGCTGCTCGAGCGGCATCTCGGTCACCTCGTCCAGGAACAGCGTGCCGCCGGCCGCGCGTTCGATGTAGCCCGCGTGCTGGCGTGCCGCGCCGGTGAAGCTGCCGCGCTCGTGCCCGAACAGCTCGCTGCCGATCAGTTCCGCGGGCAGTGCGCCGCAGTTCATGGCCAGGAACGGTTGCGTACGGCGCTTGCTCAGCTGGTGGATCGTTTGCGCCACCAGCTCTTTACCGGTGCCCGTGTCACCCTCGATCAGCACGGTGGCCTCGGTCGGTGCGACCTTCTGGATCTCATCGAGAATCGCCTGCATGGCGTTCGACTCGCCGACCAGCGGAACGCTGGGGCGTTTGCCGGCCTTTCGCTTCGGGCGCGACGCGGACGCCTGTTCGTTTGCGCCCGCCGGCTCCGCGGGTGTTCCGAGGCGTGCCAGGTGCCGATTGAGGCGCTTGAAATCGAGCGGCTTGGTCAGAAAGTCGTCCACCCGGGCGCGCAGCGACTCGACCGCGACGTCCACGCTCGGATGCCCGGTGATGACAATCAACCGGCTCTGCTTGAGGTTGACGTCCTCGAGCAGGTCCAGCCCGCTTCCGTCGGGCAGGATCAGGTCGAGCAGAATCAGGTCCGGCGATACGTTCTGACAGCGGTCGCGGGCTTCGCGCAGGCTTTCCACGACCTCGGCCTCGATGCCCTGGCGGGCCACGTACTCCGACAAAGCGGAGGTGAAACCTGCATCGTCGTCGACTATCAGGGCCCTTGGCATAGTGGAGTCGCGTCAGCGGGAAAGACGCGGATACTATACGCTGGATCCCGGCGGCGAAACCCCGGGCGGTGCGGCGCCGTCGACTCGCAACCCGCGCGCGGCCTGGGTACTACGTGGACGGTGCAGCGGTGGGCGCCGACCGGTACGCGGGATGATCGCGCGCCGACTGGATCCGCCGTTACGCTTCAGCGCTCGTAGTTGGTTTGCGCGAATTGCCAGTCGAGCAGGTGCTCGAGCACCGCTTCGACGTAGCGCCCGCGCTCGTTCCTGTGATCGAGGTAGTAGGCGTGCTCCCAGACATCGATGGTGAGCAGGGGCCGTTTCCGGTGGCGCAGCGGATTGTCCGCATCCGCGGTGCTCTCGACCTCGAGCTTGCCTTCCGCGGTCAATGTCAACCACGCCCAGCCGGAGCCGAATTGCCCGGTCGCCGCCTCGGCGAGGGCTTTTTTCAGTGCTTCGACATCGCCGAAATCCTGTTTCACGCGTGCCAGCAGCGCACCTTTCGGTCCACCGCCGCCCTGCGGACTCAGGCTCTGCCAGTAGAAAGCATGGTTCCAGCTCTGGGCGGCATTGTTGAACAGATCGCCGCGCGCCGTTTCGATGAGCGTGTCCAGGCTCTTGTCCGCGTCGCCGGTCCCTTCGACGGCCTCGTTGAGTTTGTCGATGTAGCCCTGATGATGCTTGCCGTGGTGTATCTCGAGCGTCTCGGCGCCGATGTGCGGTGCCAGCGCGTCCTTCGAATACGGCAGCGGTTTGAGTTTGAAGCTCATGACAGGATCTCCTGGTAGGTGACAATCTTATGGAGCCGCAGATCTGCGTTCACGCAGGCTGCGTACTTGCTTACCCGTCAGGTTGCAGAAACGATGCCAGCCGTGACTACGAGGAGAGCGCGCGTGATCAGCGAATGCAACCTGCGCAAGGCACTGCCATTCTTACAATCGGTTGCAACTTTTGCGCAATCCCTGCCGCCGCAGCAGGCGAGCGAATCCGGGAGTCTCGATCAGCACTTGCCGGGCGGCGGTGCCTCGGCCGGCGGCTGCTGTTCGGGGGTGCGGCGGGTCCTTGCGCGGCGGCTCTTCCGTGGGCGTGTCGGGCGGCTCCTTCTCCGGTGGTGGCTGCGAGGGCGGTTCTTTCTGCGGCGCCGGTGGTTCGGGCGGTTCCTTCACCGGAGCGGGTTTCCTTGATGGTTCCTTGACGGGTGGCCGCCGCGGTTTGCGCGGAGCGAGTCGCGCTGTGTCCGGCCCTGTTGCTGTCGGTTGCATGCGGGTGATCCTCGTTGGCTCAGTGCGCCGCCGATCTGCTGCCGGTCCCTCACAGCCGATCGGACACGTGGATCAGACAGCTGCAAGGACTCGGCCAACTGCAGCAGGCGCCGTTTCACTCGCAGCGGCCGGCACGCGAAAGGCTCACTCACGGACTGCCGCGTCACCCGCCTTCGTACGCGGCAACCGGAACTGCACACAGCTGCCAGCGTCGTCCGGAGGTTTCACCACGACGGAACCGCCATGCCGGGTCGCTACACACGCCGCCCACTCCAACGTTGGCAGGCTCTCCTGACCGTCGGCAGCCTCATGTTCGGCAGTACGGATCGAGAGCAACGCCTGCTGTTCGCCGATTTCGAGCGTTGCCGTCAGCTGGCCGCCGTCCTGCATCGGCCGTAGCCGGATCGCCAGAAGACCGAGGAGCGTCCGCTGCAGCTCGCGGCGCCGCCCGTTGACAAGCACCGGTTCGTCCGGTGCCGTGATGTGGAGAGTCACGCGTTGTGATCGGGCCTGGGCTGCCACAAGCAGTTCCAGATCGCGCAGCAGTTGTGCAAGATCGACAGGCTGCCATCCGCCGTCGTCTGGTGCGAGCTGCTCACCGACAGCCTCGACCAGCGCAGTCAGCCGTGCGACCTCCTTGCCGATCTGATCAATGCAGCGCAGGTCGCGTTTGCGGGCTGCTGTGTCTGTTTCATCCTCACGCGTGACACGCAGCAATTCCAGATTCATCGAAATTGCATTGACGGGACCGCGCAGTGAATGCAGCATGCCCGCATAGAGCGCGTTCAGATTACGCAGGTGCGCGGCGTCGCTGGCGGTCGAAGCCAGCGCCACGGATGATTCTTGATCGGCGTCGTGCACAACCACCTTCGTTTCCCGTTACCCGGGATTTGCAATCTTTACACACGATCAGCACAAGTTACTACGGTAGCGAGCCCGCCGACGCGTTGCATCCGCGTACTGGCGCGGTGATCCGTCACGGCACGGGAGTTGCACCTCGCCTCTCAGAAGCACACAGCGCCCGACGGGCGGGCGCACAGTGCAACTACGACGAAGAGGAAACAGAGATGGATTTTTTTGGCCAACGAATTGCGTTCGGCCTGTTCGATTCGGAACGAGACGCGGAGAACGCCGTCCGCCGGTTGAATGACGCCGGTTTCGGCGGAAACGACAGCGAAGAGGACGTGACACTTGTGGACCGTCACCGGTTGACCGCGGCAGTCCCCGCGAAGCCGGCCGGCGCGGGTTCACTCGAAGTCGCCGGCAGACGCGTACCCGCGAACCTGATGGGCGTCAGCCCCACGGTCGACCGCAACGGTGCGCCGCTGACACTGAAGCGCGCCGCGATGGATTTTCTGTCGCCCAAGGGTCTGGGAGACGCCGAGACCGGATTTCTGGCCGAGCGCATTGATCGGGGCGCGATCCTGATCCTGGTCGAGTGCCGCAATGCCAGCCGCGCCGCCGGGGCCGGGCTCGTGCTGGAACGCGCCAACGCCACGGCGGCGGCTTTGTAGCACGCACGAACCGCGCTGGTAACAGACACACGAAACCCGAAACCAGGAGATGGAATTATGAGTGACAAAGAGAAAAAACAGGCCTACGTGCAGAAGCTGGAGGCGCAGGCTGAGGTGGTGCAGGCGGAGATCGACAAGCTGTCCGCCAAAGCCTCGAAGGCCAACGCTGAGGCGAAGCTGGAAATGAACCGGCAGATCGAGGAGCTGCGGATCAAGCGCGATGCCGCCCGGGAAAAGATGCGTGAGCTGTCGCAGGCTGGCGACAGTGCGTGGAAGGATCTCAAGTCCGGCGCCGAAAAAGCCTGGCACGACCTGGGCGATGCGGTGAAGTCCGCGGCGTCGAGATTCTGAATCAGAACCTGATGACTCACTGAAGCGAAATAGAAAGGAGACACCGATGATCGCAACGAAAAAATTTCGATACAAGCGCCTGGTGCTGGCAATGGTCATGCCGTGCGCCCTGCTGGTGGCCACGCCCGCGATGGCCGGCGCCTCGTGGAAGGAGGTCAAGCAGGAAGTCAGTCAGGCGGTGGACACGATCCAGGGTTACACCGCCGCTCAGCGCGGTGAGGCCATTCAGGCTTCGAAAACCACCCTGGCAACGCTCGATGCGCAGATAGCGAATCTCGAGCGCAAGTACGAGCAGGAGCAGGCGCAGTGGACCGAAGCGGCGAGAACGCAGGCGAAAACAGCGCTCAACAACCTGCGCAGACAGCGGAATGCGATCGCAGAGTGGTACGGCGGCCTGCGTCACAGCTCGGATGCCGCCTGGGACAATGTCAAGAACGGTTTCGTCGGTGCCTACCGCAAGCTGGCAGACGCTTTTGACAAGGCAGAGAATCAGTTCTGACGCATTCCCCGCCGTCGGATTTCGATATCCGGCATCGATCAGCGATGCGGTGCGCAAAGCGCGCCGCATCGCCTTCACTGGTCCTCAGTAGCCAACGCCTCGGAGAAGGCTTCGGCATAGATATGCCAGATGGCGACAAACAGGGCTGCGACGACCGGTCCTACCACGATACCCACCGCGCCGAACATCGCCAGGCCGCCCAGCGTACTGAGCAGCACCACGAGATCCGACATCCGCGTGTCGCGCCCGACCAGCATCGGACGTAACACATTGTCAGCCAGCCCGACCACTGTGGCGCACCAGACTGAAAGTCCGATTGCTGCCAGCATCTGGTCCTGCACGAACAGCCAGATCACTGCCGGCACCCAGATCAGCGCCGCGCCTATACCCGGTATGACGGACAAGACCGCCATCAGCGTGCCCCAGAACACCGCGCCGTTGATACCTGCCACCGCAAAGGCAAGCCCCGCGAGCGCACCCTGAACGATACCGATCGCGAACGTGCCTTTTACGGTGGCCCGCAACACCGAGCGAACCCGCTCGACCATTAAATCTTTGTGCTTCGCGCTCATCGGCACATGCCGCAGCGAGGCGCTGAGGCTCTCGCGTCCGCTCACCAGACAGAAGAACATGGCGTAGAGCATGATGAACAGGTTGACCAGGAAGACCACCGTTCCCTCGGTGGCGGTGGAGACGCTGCTGACGAGAAATTGCGCCGCCTGACCGGTGAGATCGCCGGCCTTTCCGACGATCTGCGAGCGGTAGCGCTCCATGACGTCTGCCACCGGCAGCCACTCCGGCAGCGCCGCGCGAAAATCGGCGGGGCTCCTGTTGAGCTGCTCCTGGACCCAGGGACTGATACGCTCGCTGACTTCGAGCGCCTGGGCGGCGGCCAGGCCGAGAAATGCGGTCACCGGAACGATGACGGCCAGCAGGCCGACGAGCACGGTGGCAGCCGAGGCCAGTGATTTGCGTGCGCCCAGGCGTTGCGCGATCCAGCGGTAGACGGGATAGATCAGACTGCTGAAGGCGACGGCGAAAAACAGCGCAATCAGAAAATTGTGGATCATCACCGTGAACAGGATCGTCACGGCCAGCGCGACCGCGATCAGGAACCGGCGCCGGTAGGTTTCCCGGGTGGAGTCGTCGATCTTCATGGTGCACTTCTCCTCATGGTAAGGCGAAGTGTACTGCTTCCGGCGCCGCGGTAAGCGAGGAGGCGGGCTTGTTGCGTTCGTGGTTGGGTTTACAGCCCGCTGTCGTCTTCGCTGTCGCGACCGGCGTCGCGCTGTAACTCGTAGCGCAGAGCAACGAAATCGGTATTATCCCAGAACACGGACACTCGCCAACCGTCCTGTTCCCAGCGGGTTTCCGCCTTACCCTTGCCGGTGACGACCGCGTTGTGGCGGGCGCTGCGTGAGCGTACGGATGGCGGAAACTGGTTACGTTCCTCCCCCCGGCCGTAGATGCGGATCAGCTTGTTGCGCCACTCGAGGTAGTTGATCCACGAACCGGGCGGCTCCTCGCGCCAGACGGTGACAATCCGTCCCAGCAGCAGTTCTACGTGCACGCGCTTGCCGTCGCTCAACACCATCATCTCGCCCTCTTCGGGCGACAGCGGCCCCGTTACCGGCAGGGACGAGGCGGGGCCGCCCAGACAGAAACGGTTGAACACCAGCTTGACGCAATCCGCGGGTTGCTCGTCGGCGACCGCTATGCCTGGACGGAGAAATCCAGACGGCACCGCCAGCAGCAACAGCGCTGTCGCCGGCAACATCTGACGCCAATAGCTGTATCTGGTTGTCATGTCGATTCTCGTGAGCAGACGAGCGTCTCCCTATTTTTCCTCGGTTGGAAACCCGGTGCGCGTGGGATATTTGCACGCGCATTGTAGCTTTTACACGGGTAGGCCCGTGAAACAGCATGTTTCACAGTCGATGCGTCAGCGCTCGGCGCGTCTGAGGCTTAGACAGCCCCATTTCAAAGGGTTGCGCGAGTGCGTGTCGTGCCTGGCATAGCGCTTTAATAGTCTACAGCAGTTGATGATTACAGGCGGCGCTGCAAACGCGCCCGGGCGGGCGGCCGCCGAAGCAGCGATGAATTGCGAGACATGATGAAACTGAAACATATAGTACTTTCCGGCCTGCTGACAGCGAACGTGAGTGCGGCTGCGGCGCTGCCCGAGGACGAGCGTCTGGAAGCCATCGTACTCACCGTCTACGCACTGAACCCGCAGCTCAATGCGTTTCGTATCGACGTGGATGTGAAAGACACGATCGCACTGCTCACCGGTACGGTCGACAACCCGGTCGAGTACCGGCTCGCCGAACGGCTCGCGGCGAGCGTAGACGGTGTCAACTCGGTGGTCAACCAGCTGAAAGTCTTCCCGAATGCCTTCCGCGAACGTAATCCGACAGCGCTCTACAGCGGCGTGAGCAACTCCAACCTGCGGGCGATGGTCGAGTACCAGCTCTGGTGGTCGCGCGTGGGCGACGGCGTGGACGTGGCCGTGGACGGTGGCAAGGTGCTGCTGACCGGCACCGTCGCGAGCGCCGAATCAGCAAAGCAGGCACACCGCATAGCCGCCAGCACGCTTGGCGTGACCGAGGTAGATGCCTCCCTGGCCGTGCGATCCGGCGCCGTGGCAACGCCACCGTCCGACCTTACGCCGGCGCGCCTCGAAACCGCCATCCGCGCCGTTTTAAGCTTCGATCGACGCCTGTTGGGCGCCCTTGTCCAGGTCAGCGCCAACGACGCGGGTGAAGTC
>JAHELT010000203.1 GCA_024644045.1 Chromatiales bacterium
GATCTGATCGCCGATGGCCACGTCGTCGTCCAGGTAGACGCTGGTCGACTCGTCGCGCAGCGCCCACGGCACGTTGTCGGGCAACGACATCCGGTCGGCGACCGTGCGTGCCACGGCGGATACCGGCAGGCTCGACTGCAGGTCTCTGACCTCGAGCTCGTTGCTGCCGGTCACGTCGGTGGCGATGAAGCGGAAGAAGTCCTGTGCGCCCGGTCCGGCGGCGGTTATGTCAAGTGCGGTCATCTTGTGTACTCCCGTGTTGTCGGCTTGGGATCTATGCCCAGCCGGGTTGAAGCGTGGCGTCGGCGCATGCGTGCGTGACGTCCACGAGAAACTGAACGGGCTCGAGCACCCAGGCGACCACCCAGCGCAAGGCGTCGACCGCGAGTGGCAGCAGGGCCTCGAGCACCGGCGGCGGGGCGCCCGTGAGATCGATCTCCGCCCGCACGTCGCGGCCCTCGAGCCCGACGCGAGCCAGACGCCACGACGACTGTGCGTCGTTCAGGACCCGGCCGAGCCAGGCCCGGCGCTCGACGTCGAGGTCATCGGGGCAGCGGGCGACGGGGAACTCGACGGCGAGCCGCTGCCGTGAGTGAACGAGCTTGCCTTGCCGCGCAATGCCGCTGGCACGCACGGTCAGGGCGTCTTCGGGGAGCCACCCCCGAACCGTTTCCAGCGGCGGCGGGGACCAGTCGCCCAATGCCGCGCTTCCCGGGCGGGTGGCGCGTGCCCACGCGACGACATCGGCGAACACGTTCCGGCCGCCGTCGTCGGCCCGCATGGCGTTGCCGACCCGCAGCGAAGCGAGGGGCACCTCGAAGACGCTGTGCGAGCGCTGCAGATCCCGCCCGGCCAAACAGCGCCAGAGTCCGGGCTCACCGAGATGCGCGCGCAGTGGCGAGCTGACCACGTGCGAGCACTTCGGCTCGAGGGTGACCCAGTCGGCATCGACCGACAGCCTCATGTCGTCGGACTCGTAGCCGCCCCGGGCGCGGCAGAGTCGAAATGCGAGTGTGGCCAGATCTCCGAGCCGGACGTCGGGGGCCGATGCGGCCGAGGCCGGATTCAACGCCACGCTCCCTGCTCGTGCTCCGGATCGGCGAGGAATGGAGCCCGACTGAGCGGTATCCGCCCGGGGTTGTTCTGCCACCACCTGGCCGCCTCGGGGTTCAGGACGCCGGCCGCGTCGGCGACGTCGATCTGGAAGGTCTGCATCGAGAGCGCAGCGTAGGCCATCAGGATCAGCTCCTTGACCCGCACGCCGGCGGGCAGCGTGTCGCCAAGGCACAGCCGCTGTATGGGTGGTGCGGATACCTGTGCGTGCCACACGGGCAGCGGGCTCAAGATCGTGATGAACGCGTATCCTGGCTGCGCCTCGAGCAGGGCGGCGCGTGGATAGGAGAGGCCGAGCACCGCGCCGCTGACGATCTCGATGTCGCCGTCGTCCGAGTCCCGCGTCGCCACCGGCACCCGTAGCTCGCAGAGCGCCTTGAGCTCGTCCCCGAGTGACAGCTGATGGACCGTCAGCCGGCGCGGCGCGCGCTCACAGAGCGCCAGCAGATCCCGTGCTTCGGCTGACTTGCGCCTCACCCAGACGCTCGAACCGGCGGCGGTCGCGCAGGCCGCGCCGAGCAGACGCCGGCTGCGCGGGCCGAGGCGCTGGCGGCCCAGCCCGACGAGCCCGTCAGGATGGCGGAGCTCGCCCTTCGCAAGGGTGCGCCGACTCACTTCGTTCGCTTCGTTTCCGGATTGCATGATGGGCCTCCAATTCAATCCTGGCTGAACAGCGCCGCGCGCTCGCCCTGCTGGACCACGACCCAGCGCGGTGTCTCGCTGCAGAGATGGCCGAGGGGGCGGTCGAGGAGCGGCCGCAGCACCTCCTCCGGCGCCCGGCAGTGTGCGTGCAGAGGGTGAGCCACGAGCTCGAGCTTGCAGCTCCGGCAGCGCCCGATCGGCGCCGCCTGCGGCACGAACTGGTACAACGGCTGCGAGTGGCCGTTGCCGCAGATGGCGGTCGCGACGAACTGCATGTGTTCGACCCGGAAGATGCTGCGCGGGCTCGACTGGAAGCCTGCGTCTAGAAGCAGCCCGGCGAGCGTGCAGCTCGGCAGCGGCGCCGAGGCGGCGGCCCGGGTCCAGGTCACGTGCTCCACCGGGCAGTCCGGGTCTCGCACGAGCGGCGAAATCACCGTCCGGTGGGTGTACCCGTTGTACTCGAGCATCGTGTCGGCGACCGGGGCGCCCAGGCCGAGCGCGCCGCGCAGGACTTGCATCGTCGCGAGATCGGCTGCGAGCCCGCACAGCGCGCTGAAGCTGCTGGTCGGCGCGGACGACGTGCTGGCGGCCGGCCGGACATCCGCCGCGGCTTCGCAGCTGAAGCGGGTCTCGCGGTTGAGCAGCTCCCACTCGGCGGGGCCGTACTGGCAGACTCCACAAGGCGAATCCGGGCCGGCATTGGAGAAGTAGCGCACTTGCGCCGTGAGCGTCTCGCCGTGGACGGCCGCGTGGATCAGCGGCACGTCGGCGTCGACGGCGAGCTGCGCCGCCGCCACTTCGGCGCGCAGGTTGTCGGTGGCGAGGACCATGGCGCCGACGCCACGGAAGCCGGCCACGTCGATATCCTCGAGCCGGCCAATGCGGTAAAAGACGCGCGTGCCGGGGCTGAGCTGCTTGCAGAACCGTGCGGTGCTGGCGGCCTTGTGCTCGCCGACGTCGTCCACGGCGATGGGCTGGGTCAGCAGGCTCTCCGGCTTGTAGCTGGATGGGTCGTCGAGCAGCAACCTCTCGACACCCATTCGCGCCAGCGCGATGGCGACCGCGCGCCCGACCGCGCCTAGCCCGAAGATTGCGACGACCAGCTCGCGGACCGCCGCCGCGGCTTCTCCGGGAGCGGTGCCGATGAGCACCGGCATGCGAGCATCGCGCGCCGGCATCGTGTCGGGGATGGAGTCCGCCGGGATGACCATCTCGGCAAAGCGGCCATGCGCCGCGTCAGTCGAAGACGGGCACATCGTCCCAGCGCTCCTCCAGGATCATCGGCCGCTTGCAGGCCGCGCACTCGCGCAGAAGCGTGGCGCATTCCAGCACATCGCTGCCGTCCTCACCGGGCTCGGATCTCCAGTGCACCGGTCCCCAACCACAGGGGCAGACGTAGACCTCGTCGCGGTCGCCCACCGGCCCGCGGCACAGGGGACACTCGCGCCCGATCATGTTGGCGGTAACGGGGGCGACCGGCGGCCTGGTGAAGCTCGCCACGTGCAGCAGCCGACCGCAGATCAGCATCTGGTCTCCACTACGCAGGAACCCGAGCGGCGGCATCGGCGTACCGTTGACGCGCGGTGCGCCGCCGCACCCGGGCGATTGCTGCACCAGCACCAGCGGTCGTGCGCCGGCGTCGACGACCTCCAGCACGATGTCCGCGTCAGCGCGCACCGGGCGCGCGAGCAGCTCGGGCACCCCGGCCGCACCCAGGCGCAGGTAGCGCGGTGCGCGATCCAGCTCGAGCGCCCTGAGCGGCGCACCGCCGGCGTCTGCACTCTCGGTGACCAGGAAAAGGCGCTGCGCGCCCGGGGGCTGGCGCCGCGAATGGTCTCCCCGCATGTCGTTAGAATCTGTCATTCCGGCTTCTGTCGACTTAATTATCACAATTGTTTATTCTAAATCTTGCAGTGACCCGAGAGCACGTCAGGCTCGGTGCGAGTTTTCTAGAAAGCTACCACGCAAACTGTCTAACGCAAGCAGTAAATTGTCGTATTGTCAGTGCTTTACACCTGCATTGTTGATTCTCTCAGATTTTCAGGTTTGCTGCACAGGACTGAGAATGGGTGAATCAGATTGCGGCTCTCAAGATCACAATTTTTGAAATAAGACCAATATTGTTCCGGTTTGACGCCAATTACAGATTCTTTTTCATAAACTGTGAGTTATTGGATCCGGGCGATGTGCCGGGCCGCACGAGGAGGAGAGTAGCCATGACAAAAAGGCAGAACGGCAAGAGGCCGCCACGACCGCCGATGGCAAAGTGGGGATGCGACGAACGCCTCGTCGTCGACGACGTCGAGGTGATCTCGGCCCTTTGCAGATGGTTCTGCGAGGGCAAGACGGCGCAGCAGATGGCCGATCTTGCGAACAAGCACCTGCCGCTACGTACCCAGATGACGCGGGAGGTGCCTTACAAGCTGCTGCAGAAGGCGGGGCGCATGGGTTGGTTGCATTTCCGTCCGCCACCGCACGAGAGCCATCGCGAACTTCTGCGCGAGCGCTACCAGTGGCTGCAGGAGCTGAAGGTCGTGCACAGCGTCGCGCGTGCCGACGTGGCGCGCGAGACCGCAAAAGAGTTGTTGCGAATGGCCCGCTCCTGGGCGGGTGACCAGCTACATATTGGCTTTGCCGGCGGCCACTCCATGCGGGAGCTGGCGAGGGCGCTCGCGCGCGAGCTCTGCGAGCCGAAGAAGAACCTGCCGGCGACCATCTGGTTTCACGCGCTTGCGGGTGGCTTCGACCCCGAAGACCCGACCACCAACCCGAACTCCTTCTTCAACTATTTCATTTGGGAAGACATCGTCGACGTCGAGATCAAGTTCCACAGTTTGGGCGCACCCGCGATCGTGCGCTCCGACAAGAGCTCCGACCTCGAGGAGGTCGGCGACATCAGGCGGGCCATGGATGCGGTGAAACTCGTCGACATCTTCGTCACCTCCGGCACGAGCTGGCAGGATCCGGACAGCGCACTGCGCAAGCGCATGCAGGACTCGAAGGGGTCGTTCGACGTGCTCGAGAAGGAGGGTTGTGTCGGCGACATGCTGTGGCGCCCGCTCTCCCGTAACGGCCCGATAACGACGGCGACCCTCCACCGTGCAATGACGCTCGTCGACCTGTCGGACCTGCCGGCGCTCATCGCAGACGGGAAGCGGGTATTGCTCATGCTGTCCCCGTGCGGCTTGTGCCACGCGCCGAAGGGAGATCTTCTCGACTGCGTTCTGAACCTCGAAGAGCCACTGATCACTGACCTCGTGGTCGATTCGCAGTCGACGGGCCAGATGCTCGCACGGGAAGACACACGGGAATGGCGTTAACGGGCACGAAGCGACCAGCAGCCGTTCGCTAACCGGTGCTGCTCACCGGGCTGCCTCGCGGGAGCGGGGCGGCCGCATTGCCCGCTGGCTAGGCGACCGCAGCACGGGCGGTCGTCGCGGCATTGTTGCACAACGAAGTGCCGGTAAAGCCGCACCTGCAGAGCGCGCTCTGATACCGGCAGGCCAAGCGCCGCGATCCGAATTGCACAGATCCGCGACCACCTGACGACCCCAACGGTCTCCGCCGCTCGCGCTTCACCCCAGATGGTCAGCAAGGGCATTGTTGATCAACACGAGGCCAGCGAAGCCGACCCTGCCGCATTCAGCGGGTCGCCGGTTGCGACGGTTTCTTCTCGATAGCATAGCTGCGGCCTTGGGTTATCACGTAGAAACGCATGCCACCACCATCGAGGAAAGCTTTCAGTCTTGCGCTGCTATCGTAACCTTCATAACGCAGGTAAGTGCCGGTGCTGTGTTCGACCGGTGTGCCGGGATGCCGGATAGCCCGCTCGATGTCCTGGAACAGGCCGACCTGGAACTCGTGCCCGCTGATGGTGAACACTGAAGCTCCCTGTGGCACTTCATCCACGACACGGGCCACCAGCGTCGGCGGTCTTGACAGATAACCGAGTTCCCGAAGCGCCGCGGTGGTGCGAAGCCGGGCAACGCCATCGGACAGGCCCTCCTGCTTGTATTTCGTGAGCAGCTTGTCCCGGACCTGCGCCAGCGCATCAATTCGTTCCACCGCTGCGCGCACCGATCGATCTGCCAGCGTCCGCACTGGAATACCATCGGCAAACTGATCGAGAAATCCGGGTGAACGCAACAGGACGCGGGACTGACGTGATTCACCGTTGAACATGACGATGGCGGGCGGGTAGGCAGCTTCCCCATAAAAGTGAATCAGTTCCCAGTCACCGTCGAGTACGTATCGGGCGTGGCCGTAGAGGGGCCGCTTGCCGCTTTGCCACGGCTGCGCCTCGTCTTTGAAGTTCTCCGCTGAAGCCACTCCCCGTATCGACCAGGATTCGCTCCGCGGTTGCTTTGGAATGGACACGCTGAAGCCGTACTCGAGGATGCCATCGTCACTGAACTGGAGCCGGGCCGAAAGGGCCGAGAAGATACGATTTCGATAGGTGCGAAGGTGCTTTCCCACAAGTGGTGATGATGGCCAATGGGCGAGCACATCGATGGCACCGGTTTCCCGATGAAGACGCTTGAGCGAAAACTCGTCGCTGAGAACGAAGGCGTGTGCAGGCGGCGTGAAATGCTCGATACCGAGCCCCCACACGATACCCCGCGTCTTGCGCTCCAGATACAAGACGCTGCCGCGATCCGGCGAAAATACCGGTGAAAAGTAACCCTCGTGGGTATGGATCAGGAACCGCCAGCCCGCGAGGGTGCCGACGACACTCAGCAAGAGGACGACACCAATGGCGGCTGACAGGATTCGAACTCGCTTCAGTGCCATGTCGAACAGGTCGGACGGCTCCCTGGAAAACCAGACGGACCGAGTTCCCGGCCACCAGAGATCACGCACTAGACAGCTATTGCGGGCTCCGGGTCAACTGTTCGGGGAGAAGGAAGGTCAGGGCCGATACGCTCGCAAGCCGTAGTGGGGAGGCCAAAGAGGAAATGTACCCCCTGGGCGATTCTCGCGCCGTGCTGCCTGCAGCTCGGAGTTGGCCAGAACGGCCCCGCCCCCAGAATCCGGATGCTGGCGGGGCTCAGCAGTCGGGACGGGGAAGCTTCGGCGCCAGGGGGCCTGGCAGGTAAGGCCAGGCATCCGACGAACGCGCCTTGGCACGCAGACGCACCCAGGCTGGCGGGGTACCGCGGATGGCTCCGTAGCCGATGGTGAACTCGGTCTCTGTGGCGACGCCGCCTGTCGCGCCCTTTGCTGTGTCGTAGGTTCCCCCGACCTTGGCGTCCACCTTGAGCAGCGTTTCGAAGGCACTCTTCGCCGACTTGCCCAGCGACCCGCCGACGCGATCCGCAACGCGGCCGAGCGCGCTCAGGCTGAGCGAGGCACCCGCACCCCAGTCACCACCGTCACGTCCCCACACCTCCGCCGACAGAGGCCCGTAGCCCACCGTGCCCTTGCCGCCCCTGGCCCCGAGGGCCGACTCCCAGTACTCGCCGCCGATCTTCCACGGCGTGTCGAAGCCCAGCTTGCCCGCGACCGAGCCGCGCCGCGAGCTCGGAACGAAGAGCGACGCGTTGATGAAAGGCGTCTTCAGCACATAGGTCGTGCCCTTCAACGGCGCACATCGCAGCGGCTTGAAGGTGTAGGTGCTCGCCATGAACTCGCTGAGCGCGGCGCCCGCGGCAGCGCACTTCCGGCGCCACCGCTCCACGGTCTGCGCGAGCGCCTGCTGGCGGCGGTTCTCCGCGGGCACCCATGTGGTTGCGAACCACCGCATCTCCTCGTCGTGGGATTGCAGCAGGCCGTGGAACTGCTCGGGGTAGGGGAACTGGAAGCTCGTGCCGGCGTACAGGGCATTGATCTCGGCGACATCGTCCCGCCACCGGCGAGCGGCGCTCACCAGCCGCGGCGTCCAGTCCTGGTCGAAGCGGCGCGCCAGGGCGACCTGCTCGCGCACGAACCGCTTGTGGCTTTGCAGGGCACGCTCGGCGTGGCGCAGGTCACACTGGCACTTTCGCCGCTCGTACTCCAGGCGCAGCCGCCGTGCCGTCTCCCGATCCGGCAGTCCTTCGCAGGAAGGGTGAGCGATGTAGTCTCCGAAAGGGCACGGATCCGGCGGCGTGACCAGCGCCGCGTGACACCGGTTCGTGGCCTCGCGGCTGGCCGCCTCCCGCTTCTCGT
>JAHELT010000204.1 GCA_024644045.1 Chromatiales bacterium
GCGGGATGCCAGCACGTCTTTGATTTCCGTGAGCGATTTCTTGCCGAGATTAGGCGTTTTCAGCAGCTCCACCTCGGTGCGCTGAATCAGGTCACCGATGTAGTAGATGTTCTCTGCCTTCAGGCAGTTGGCAGAACGTACGGTGAGCTCCAGATCATCCACGGGGCGAATGAGAATCGGATCGATTTCGTCCTCCTTCTCCTCTGCAACGGGCTCGCCTTCGCTCTCGAGGTCGACGAATACGGCCAGCTGCTGCTGCAGAATGGTGGCTGCCCGGCGGATCGCCTCCTCCGGCTCGATGGTACCGTTGGTTTCCAGATCCAGAACCAGCTTGTCGAGGTCGGTGCGTTGCTCTACCCGCGCGCTTTCCACGCTATAAGCGACGCGGCGCATCGGGCTGTAGGTAGCGTCCATGCGCAGCACACCAATGGGGCGCGATTCTTCCTCTTCTTCCAGGCTGTCCACAGGCACGTAGCCGCGGCCCCGGGTGACGCGGGCTTCGAGGCGGATCGCGCCGTTGTCGTTCAACGAGCAGATCACGTGATCGGGATTTGCGATCTCGACGTCCTGGCTCAGCTGAAAATCGCCCGCCGTCACCTGGCCGGATCCCTCTTTGCTCAGCGTGATCACCGCTTCATCCTGATTGTGCAGGATTACGGCAATGCCCTTGAGGTTGAGGAGAATGTCGATGACGTCTTCCTGCACGCCCTCCAGGGTGCTGTACTCGTGGAGCACCCCGTCGATCTGCACCTCGGTGATTGCGCAACCCGGCATCGACGACAAGAGGATCCGACGCAGGGTATTTCCCAGCGTGTGACCGAACCCGCGCTCGAGTGGCTCGAGGGTGACCTTCGCCCGGGTGTGGCTGCTCGCCTGGATATCGATGTGGCGTGGGGTCAGAAATTCGGTTGCCGACTGTGCCATATTATCTGGTCTCCTGATTCTTCGAGTAACGACAGTTACTCAAGCCTCTAACTGTGACTCTTACCATGAACAGAGCTATTTCGAGTACAGCTCTACGATGAGGTTTTCGTTGATTTCGGAAGGCAGTTCTTCGCGATCCGGGGTACGTTTGAAAACCCCTTCCAACTTGCCTGGATCCACTTCTACCCAGTCCACCGGGGCACGCTGGCTGGCCAACTGCAACGCGGATTGAACGCGCAGCTGGCCCTTGGCCTTGGCCGCAATGGAAACGACGTCGTCCGGGCCCACCTGATACGATGGGACATTCACCAGTTGACCGTTGACCACAATTCCCTTGTGCGCCACCAGCTGACGCGACTCCGCGCGAGTTGAGCCAAAGCCCATGCGGTAAACGACGTTGTCCAGGCGACCCTCGAGCAGGCGCAACAGATTCTCGCCCGTTGCGCCCTTTTGCCGATCCGCCTTCTTGTAGTAGTTGCGGAACTGCTTTTCGAGCACGCCGTAGAGCCGGCGCACCTTCTGCTTCTCGCGCAACTGCACCGCATAGTCGGACAGGCGGGTCCGACGGGCACCGTGCTGGCCCGGCGGCTGCTCGAGCTTGCACTTGGAGTCGATGGGGCGCACCCCGCTCTTCAAGAACAGATCGGTGCCTTCCCGGCGCGACAATTTGAGTTTTGGACCTGTGTAACGGGCCATCCCTTACATCTCCAGCTTGAGTTTAGACGCGTCGCCGCTTGGGCGGCCGACAACCGTTGTGCGGTATCGGGGTAACGTCTGAAATACTGTTAATCTTCAATCCTGCCGAGTTCAGAGCACGAACCGCGGAATCCCGTCCTGGCCCCGGCCCTTTGATGAACACGTCCACACTCTTCATGCCATGCTCCAGCGCGGTGTTCGAGGCACGCTCGGCGGCCACCTGCGCGGCGAACGGGGTGCTCTTGCGCGAGCCGCGAAATCCTGAACCGCCGGCCGTCGCCCAGCACAAAGCATTGCCCTGGCGGTCGCTGATCGTGATGATCGTGTTGTTGAATGAGGCGTGGACATGCGCCACCCCGTCGATCACCACGCGCTTTGCCTTCTTTTTCTCTACCATTTCCTACTTCCTGATTGGCCGACGCGGGCCCTTGCGCGTGCGCGCATTGGTGCGCGTACGCTGACCGTGGACCGGCAGGCCGCGTCGATGGCGGATGCCACGGTAGCAGCCCAGGTCCATCAATCGCTTGATGTTCATGGACACTTCCCGCCGCAGGTCGCCTTCGACCGTGAGCTTGGATATCTCGCTGCGAATCGCATCCAGCGTTTCTTCGTTCAAGTCCTGAATCTTCACAGACGGGTCTATTCCGGCCGCTTCGCAGATCTTGTTTGCAGTAGTGCGCCCGACACCGAAAACGTACGTCAGCGACACTCCTGCGTGTTTGTTATCCGGTATGTTGATCCCGGCGATACGTGCCATTCAAATGCTCCTGTTCAGCCCTGGCGCTGCTTGTGTCTCGGTTCCACGCTGCAGATCACCCGCACGACGCCTCGGCGCTTGACGATCTTGCAGTTGCGACACATTTTCTTTACTGAGGCTCTTACCTTCATTACTCGCTCTCATTTGCACGCGCGGCACCGACGGCTCGACCGGGCCCCGCTTGTACTATCTCGGCCTACCCGTGCGGCCGTAGCCTTTCAGGTTGGATTTTTCCATCAACTTGGCGTACTGACTCGACATCAGGTGCGCTTGCACCTGCGACATGAAATCCATGGCAACGACCACGACGATCAGCAGGGCCGTACCTCCCAGCTGGAACGTGATGTTGAACGCAACGATCATGAACTCCGGCAGAAGACAGACTGTGGTGACATAGAGCGCGCCGAAAACGGTCAACCGGGTGATCACATCGTCGATGTAGCGGGCAGTCTGTTGCCCCGGGCGGATCCCCGGTACGTAGGCGCCCTGCCGCTTGAGGTTGTCCGCCATGTCCTTCGGATCGAACATGATCGCGGTATAGAAAAAGCTGAAAAACACGATACCCGCCGCAAACATCAGGATGTACAGCGGCTGACCGGGCGACAAAACCAGGGAGATCTGCTGCAGCCAGTCCATGCCCGGGCTGTTGCCGAACCACTGGGCCATGGACGCCGGCGCCAGCAGCAGGCTCGACGCGAAGATCGCCGGAATCACCCCGGCCATGTTGATCTTCAGCGGCAGATGACTGCTCTGCCCCTGAAATACCCGACGGCCCTGTTGCCGCTTCGCATAGTTGACGGTGATACGGCGCTGACCACGCTCGACGAACACGACGAACCCCACGATGCCGATCGCAAGTGCGCCGATAAACAGCAATACGATGATGTTGATATCACCCTGCCGCGCCGCTTCGAAAGACTGGCCAATGGCCGACGGAAAGCCGGACACAATGCCCGAGAAGATGATCAGCGAGATGCCGTTGCCGACGCCACGTTCGGTGATCTGCTCTCCCAGCCACATCATGAACAGCGCACCGGTAACCAGGGTTGTCGTCGCGACGAAGTAGAACGTGAATCCCGGCGCAAACGCGAGGCCCTGATTGGCCAGCGTGACAGACAGCGAGGTGCCCTGAATCAACGCAATCAACAGACAGCCGTATCGGGTGTACTGGGTGATCTTGCGGCGCCCCGATTCACCTTCCTTGCGCAGCTGCTGCAAGGTCGGATACATCATGGTCATCAGGTTCATGATGATGCTCGAGGTGATGTAGGGAACCACGCCGAGCGCCAGTATGCTCATGCGTTCCAGCGCGCCACCGGAAAACATGTTGAACAGATCCAGAATACCGCCCTGCTGCTGATCGAACAGCGCCGCCAGACGATCCGGATTGATGCCCGGCACAGGAATGTGCGTTCCGGCGCGGTAAACCAGCAATGCCATGAGCACGAACAACAGGCGGCTGCGCAGCTCGGTCAAACCCGCCTGCACGCCAGCCAGTTGTCCTGCGTTTGTCGCCATCAGTCTTCTACCTTGCCTCCGACGGCCTCAATGGCGCTGCGCGCGCCCTTGGTGACGCAAATGGCTCCGCCATCCGCCTTTACCGTAAGCGGGCGATCGACCGCGCCCGACAGCATGATCCGGACGCGCTTGATATTGCGGGGTATCAGGTTCTGCGCTTTGAGCGCATCGAGATCGACGACGTCACCGTCGACTTTGCAGATCTCGTTCAGCCGCACCTGCTCGGTAATCAAGCCCACCCGCGAGCGGAACCCGAATTTCGGAACGCGCATCTGCAACGGCAGCTGCCCACCCTCGAAGCCCGGACGTACACCACCGCCGGACCGCGATTTCTGGCCCTTCTGACCCCTGGTGGCAGTCTTGCCCCAGCCCGATCCGGCCCCTCGCCCGACCCTGCGTTTGGCGGTTTTGCTGCCCGCTGCCGGGCGCATGTCGTTGAGTCGCACGGTTACTCTCCTTCGACCTTGACCATGTAGTTCACGCGATTGATCATCCCCCTCACTGCGGGGGTGTCTTCTACTTCCACCGAGTGACCGATACGCCGCAGACCAAGACCCACAACACACGCCTTGTGCTTCTTCAGCCGGCCTACCGGGCTCTTCACCAACGTGACTGTTAACTTATCGCCCATGAGCCCGCGCCATCTCTTCGATTGTTTTGCCGCGCTTTTCGGCGACCATCTGCGGCGAGCGCATACGCTGCAGCGCTTTGAAAGTTGCGCGAACCACGTTCACCGGATTCGTCGAGCCGTAACACTTTGCCAGCACGTTGTGCACGCCCGCCGCTTCCAGCAGAGCCCGCATGGTCCCTCCGGCGATGACACCGGTACCTTCGGATGCTGGTTGCATGAATATCTTCGACGCGCCGTGGCGCTCGCTGATCGGGTACCAGATCGTGGAACCATTGAGTTCCACGTCGATCATGTTGCGTCGCGCGGCTTCCATGGCCTTTTGAATGGCCAGCGGCACCTCGCGCGCTTTACCACGACCAAAACCCACACGCCCATTGCTGTCGCCCACTACCGTAAGCGCGGTGAAGCCGAAGATCCGACCACCCTTGACCACCTTGGCGACCCGGTTGACCTGAACCAGCTTCTCAACAAGGCCTTCTTCCCGTATTTCGTCGGCATACGCCATATCTAAAACTCCAGTCCGCCTTCGCGTGCCGCATCGGCCAGTGCTTTTACCCGACCATGGTATTTGTATCCAGAACGGTCGAACGCGACTTTGCTGACGCCGGCGGTTTTCGCTCGCTCAGCGATCAGGCTCCCCACCCTCGCGGCCGCTTCCACATTGCCGGTGTTCGCAGATCGCAACGTTTTGTCGAGCGTGGACGCCGACGCGAGGACCCGGTCTCCCAACGGAGTGACCACCTGGGCATAGATGTGCCTGGGAGTGCGGTTCACGGTCAGTCGCACGGCACCCAACTCACGCATCTTCATGCGACCCCTGCGGGCGCGTCTCAGTCTGGATGCCTTTTTGTCGTTCATTCGCTCTTACCTGTTTACTCAGCCAGCGGGCCTACTTCTTCTTCGCTTCCTTGCGGCGTACGCGCTCATCGGCATAACGCACACCCTTGCCTTTGTAAGGCTCCGGCGGCCGGAACGAGCGGATTTCTGCGGAAACCTGACCGACCAGCTGCTTGTTGACCCCGGAGACCACTATTTCGGTCTGGCTCGGGGTCTCCACGGAAACTCCCTCAGGAAGCTGATACTCGACCGGATGGGAAAAGCCCAGCTGCAGATCGAGCTTCTTACCCTGGGCCTGGGCGCGATAGCCAACACCCTGCAGCTGCAGGCGTCGCTCGAACCCCTGGGAGACCCCGGTGACCATGTTGCTCACCAGCGCGCGGGTGGTGCCCGCCAATGCGTGCGCCTGCTTGTCCGCCGACCGCGGCGTGAAAGTCAGCGTGGTCTCCTGCTGAACCACTTCAACCAGCTGATGCACGTCCATGCCAAGCGCGCCCTTGGAGCCTTTGACGTCAATACGCTGACCGGCGAGCTTGATCTCGACGCCTGCGGGCACCTTTATGGGATTGTTAGCAACTCGAGACATCGCACTCCTCGCTAAAACAAGAGCTCACTGCAACAGGAGCTCGTCAAAATACCGTACACAGCACTTCACCACCCACGCCCTGTTCCCGGGCGGTGCTGCTGGTCATGACGCCCCTGTTCGTGCTCACGATGGCGACACCCAGCCCTCCGCGAACCTCCGGCAGCTCGTCGCACGGCTTGTAGACCCGCAGGCCAGGACGACTGACGCGCTTGATCTCTTCGATCACGGGGCGGCCGTGGTGGTAACGCAGCCCCACGTTCAGCGTTGCCTTGGCACCCTCATCCACATTGAACTCGCCGATGTAGCCCTCTTCTTTCAAGACCGCGCAGATCGCGACCTTGATTTTCGAGCAGGGCATTGTGACCACTTCATGGTTTGCGGCTTGAGCGTTTCGAACGCGGGTCAACAGATCGGCAATAGGGTCTTGCATGGTCATAGTCGTTCCCCTACCAGCTCGCCTTGACCAGACCGGGCACATCGCCACGCATCGCCGCCTCGCGCAGCTTGTTGCGTCCAAGTCCGAACTTGCGATAAACGCCGTGGGGGCGGCCGGTCAGACCGCAGCGCCGCTGTTGCCGAACGGGGCTCGCGTTCCGCGGCAGGCTCTGCAGCTTCAACTGAGCTTCCCACCGCTCATCGTCAGAAGCGCTGCGATTGCCGATGATCGCCTTCAGCGCGGCACGTTTGGCCGCGTACTTTGCGACCGTTCGCGTTCGCTTCTTTTCCCGTTCGACCATTGAATTCTTCGCCATAACTTGAGCTTTCCCAGATCAGTTTCTAAACGGAAAATTGAAGGCACGTAGCAGGGCCAGACCTTCCGCATCCGTTCTTGCTGTGGTTGTGATCGCGACATCCAGGCCGCGTATCTTGTCAATCTTGTCGTAATCGATCTCCGGGAACATGATCTGCTCGACGATGCCCATGGAGAAATTGCCGCGCCCGTCAAAGGCACGGGGATTCAAGCCACGAAAGTCGCGCATCCGCGGAATCGCGATCGCAATGAGCCGTTCGATGAAGTCGTACATGCGCTCGCGGCGCAGAGTCACCTTGCAGCCAACTGGCCAGCCGGCACGGATCTTGAACGCCGCCTCAGATTTGCGCGCATTCCTCACCACCGGTTTCTGACCGGCAATCAGGGTCATGTCGGATACGGCCGCGTCCATGATCTTGCGATCGGCCACGGCTTCTCCGACACCCATGTTGAGGGTGACCTTCTCGAGACGCGGCACCTGCATGACGTTCGCCGCCCCCAGCTGCTCCTGCAGCTGCGGCCGGATTTCGTTCAGATACTGTTGGTACAGATCAGCCATGGTTCTCTACTCTTCGATGACCTTGCCGGTGGATTTGTAGAAGCGGATCTTTTTGCCGTCTTCCACCCGAAAACCAACCCGGTCTGCCCTGTCTTCGTCTGGATTCCAGATGGCAACGTTGGACACCTGGATAGGCGCTTCCTGCTCGACGATACCTCCGGGTTGCCCGACGTTGGGGTTCGGCCGCTGGTGCTTCTTGACGATGTTGACCCCACCGACGAGCAGACGGTCATCGCCGAGCACGCGCAGCACATCGCCTCGCTTGCCTTTGTCGCGACCGCTGATGACTACTATTTCGTCGTCTTTTTTGATCTTTAACATTTGTTCAACCACTCGCGGATTTGAATCCGCTCCTACAGGACCTCCGGGGCCAGGGAGATGATGCGCATGAAGTTCTCCGTCCGCAGCTCGCGGGTAACCGGGCCGAAAATTCGGGTACCGACCGGCTGGTTCTGCGGATTGAGCAGCACGGCCGCATTCTGGTCGAAACGGATGATGGAGCCGTCGGGCCGCCGCACGCCCTTACGGGTGCGTACCACCACCGCGTTCATTACCTGGCCTTTTC
>JAHELT010000286.1 GCA_024644045.1 Chromatiales bacterium
GAATCCGCCGCCGGGAACGCTGGAGACAATATCGACGCCCGGTGTCAGCAAGGACAGAAAGGACGCGGTGTTGGCGAAGTCCGCGATGTTATCGGCACCATCGACGGCGCCCGCGCTGATCGCGCTCGAGACGCACGCGGGAGTCGAAATCGCCCCCGCGACGCCGTCATTACCGGAAGCGACGACGGTCGCGATGCCGGCTGCTCGCAGATTGTCGATGGCCAGCTTGACGCCAGGGTAGGCTGCGTCACACTCGGCCTGGGTGGTGTAGAACTCACCCCCGAGGCTCATGTTGACGGCGGCTATCTCCAGGCTGTTGCGCTGCTCGTAGATCCATTCGAGCCCGCGGATCACGTCCGAGGTGTACGCGGACAGGCAGGGCGGAAAGAATCCGCAGTCAAACAGGTCGTCGAGGCGCGAGAAGACCTGCACCGCGATCAGGTCGGCCCCGGGGGCCACGCCCGTGTACAGCGGGTCATCGCTGGCGGCGATGCCCGCGACGTGGGTTCCGTGGTCGCATCCGAGAATGCCGCTGCAGCTTTGCCCGGCGCCGGCGCCAAACTGCTCGTTGGAGCCGTTGGGGCACAGGGTGCTCGCGTTGTCGGATGTGCTGGTGGTGGAGAAGCAGGCCTCGGCGATGATTTTCCCGGCAAACGCGCCATGGCCTCGGTCAATGCCGGTGTCGAGGACCGCGATGACCTGCCCGTCACCGCGAACGCCGTCGAGGGCGGGGTTATCGGCCCCGATCTGGGGCACGCTGACGTCCAATGTCGGGCGCAGCAGCGTATCTTCGAAAACCCGGACCACCTCGGGCAGCTGCGCGAGGCGTTCGAGCTCTGCCTCGTCGACCTCGAGCGCGAGATACGGTATGTGCTTGAGCTGCTTGGCCGCGTGGCCCCGGGAGAGGCCGAGTCGCCGCAGCACCGCTCGTTGCAGCCTGGTTATGGAGCGGGCGCGGGCGGCACGGGCTTTCTTGGTGCGGGCCTGGCGAGGCTCGAGGGCCGCAGCGGACTCGTCGGCTGAGTGCAGCTTGATGAGGACACGCACCGTCTCGCGCTGCCCCAGCTTGTCTTGCAGCTTGGCCAGGGTGAGCGCGTCGAGCTTGCCAGTAGCCGCGAGCGGAGGGAAGGGCTCGGGGGATGGTGGTTGATTCGCGAGCGCCGTGCCGGACCAAAGCGCAAGCCAGAGTGTGCACAGAGTGAGACCGATCGAGACCTGCTTGGGCATGCTACACCTCCCTGCCAGTAGGGTAAGGCGTAGAGATGAAACCAAGGGTCACTCGGCCGACACCGCAACCGGCGGTGCGGTATTCATCGGACGCTTCGCCTCATCCCGTGGAGCGCCTTCTTCTCGTGATTCTGTTTGCGGGCACGGAGATTCACTCTACACCATGGCTCCGCAAGTACAAACGATGCCTATTCCCGCAGGCCCAGTCCGTGACGTAGCGCACACTTTCAACGCCGCAAGCGCGATTCCGCGCCGAGCGCATGCCGGCCCTCGCGCGTGCGTCGGTGCCTGTCATCGTGAGCACCCGACCGCGCATGGATAGATGATGTTGTGCAGACGGTTATAAAACTTCATTAAAGTAAACTCTTAGCTATACTTCGGAGATTCTCTGGTCGAAAGGGAGTAGCACAATGCCGAAGCTGAAGTGGCCGATCCTGTGGGGCGGCCTGAGTTTCGCGGGGGTGGCCTGGGGGGTCGCACTGTACTGGACGCTGGTGGCGGGCGGTTATGTACAGACGCCGTGGGTCCTATAGGTAGCGAACTGATTCGCGGCGGGTCCGTGGCGATGGTGGCGGCGAGGCCGTGTTCGACACCGCCATCGAACGCAAGGTAAACCGAAGAGACGTTTTGGTGAATAGCCCGGCCGCTAGTCTCGGCGGCCGGATCTCCGCGGGCTGACCGGCAGGACGGGTATCGCTGGCGCTCCGCACGCCGCCGAAGCAATCTAGAGCGTTGGTTTACCGGACGCGCGCTTTGGGTCGAGAGCGGGAACCTTGCACGACTCCTTCCGGTCGAACTCG
>JAHELT010000205.1 GCA_024644045.1 Chromatiales bacterium
CAATGTGCGCGACTATGACGGCAATACGCCGCTGCACTGGGCGGTGGAGCTGGGGCAGCACAGGTTGCTCGAAACACTGATTGGCCACGGCACGGACATCGACGCGATCGATCGCCACGGCGCCACCGCGCTGTACCGTGCGGTGACGCTGCGGAGCAGTGAGGATGTCGCGCTGCTGCTGCGACACGGCGCGGACCCCAACATCCACAGCCCACGCTATGGTTATCCGCTGCACTGGGCGGCGCATACCGGCGATCTGACGATTGCCCGCCAGCTGCTGGACGGCGGCGCATCGGTGGACGCACGCGACCACTGGCAGCGTACCCCGCTGCAGCAGGCCGTGCTGTCCGGTGACTGGCGCCTTGCCGCGCTACTCATAGACCGCGGCGCGGAGATCAATGCGGCCGATGCCGAGCGCAAGACCCTGCTGCATTGGGCCGTGACCAGCGATCAACCCGACTTGCTCGCCTTTCTGCTGGCCGCGGGCGCCGATCCGGCCAGGGCGGATGCGAGGGGCAACACGGCGTTGCACTACGCGGCACGTCTGGGAAACGTGCAGGCGGCTGCGCTGCTGCTCACGGCGGACGCCGAAATAAACGCCAGCACACCGGTACTCGGTATAACGCCGCTGCACCTGGCGGTGCGTGAGAACCATGAGCCGATGGTGCAGTGGCTGCTGCGCCAGGGCGCCCGTGCCGATCCGCACAGCAAGCTCTACGGTACGCCGCTGCACTGGGCGGCGGAAAGTGGAATGCGCCGCATCGCCCTGCTGCTGCTGGCTTTCGGTGCGCGCGCCGACGCGGAGGACGACCACCGGCTTACGCCCGTCCAACGCGCCCGGGCCGAAGGGCACCACGAGCTCGCGGCACAGCTCGAGCACGCACAGGCGGGCGATGAGCATTCACAGCGCGTGCGCCCGGGTACCCCGCTGCAGAAACATTGCACCTTCCCGCGCCGCCTGCACGAGGCCAGCAACGTGTTCCTTGACAACTACACCGACGGTGATCTGTCGGCGGCCGAGTTCCGGCGGCGCTTCTCGCTGCCCAACTCGGACTATCTCGACCTGAGCAGCTGCCTGATCGAGGTCCACGATTGATCAAGACCCGTGCTGTTCAGCGGCATCTTTCCCTCACCCCCGATCCCTCTCCCTCAGAGGGAGAGGGGGATATTTAGAAGCCCTTACCCCCTGGTGGAGAAAGGTCGGGGTGCTGCGTGCGCTGCAAAGACACTCTCGCAAAGACCGCCGAGCCCACACAGGGAAGGAGCTTACAGCGTTACCTTGGCGCTCTTTGCGTGCTTGGCGAGAGTTCTTGCTCCGTCGCATTCAAAACGATGAATCGGATCTGGAATCCGGGGACGGTCGCCCCACCCTTCGCCGCGTACAGCTTGTGCAGCCAGATCCCCGGCAACAGCACGCTGCTCACGATAGCCGGTCAGGTCGGCGCCATGCCTGACGGCACCCTGGCAAAGGGCATTGAGGCGCAGTGCGAGTGGGCACTGAAAAACGTGCTCGAAGTGCTGCAGGCGAACGGCATGCAGGCGCAGGATCTGGTCAAGCTGCGTGCCTACCTCACCGATCGGGACCAGCTCGCCACCTACCGCCGCGTACGCCAGACCGTTCTCGGCGACCATGTCGTCCCACCCAGCACGCTGGTGATCGTGTCCGGGCTCGCCGATCCGGCGTGGCTGGTCGAGGTCGAAGCCTACGCGGCGAGGCTGCCGCCCGATGTCTTCGAAGCGCGTCGGGGCGCCAAGTGAGCCTGCTTACACCAGGCCGCCGACGAACGCGCCGACCGCCTCGACGCCACGCTCGCCGAGGATACGCAGCGATTGCGAACCGACCACGGCGATGTCCGCCTTGCCCCGCAGGAAGGCCACGTCGTCGGCGTCTTTCAGGCCGAAGCCGACGGCCAGCGGCAGACCGGTTGCATCACGGCAGCGTTGCAGGTATGCGTCCAGATCGCTCGAGAATTCGGTCGCCGACCCGGTAACGCCTTTGCGTGCCACACAGTACACGAACCCCTTGGCATAGCCGGCAATGTAGGCGAGCCGCTCCGTGGAGGTGTTCGGCGAGAAAATGAAAATCGGCGCGAGATCGTGCAGCGTCATCGCATCCAGATACTCACCGGCCTCCTCGGGCGGCAGGTCCGGCACGATCGCGCCGCGCAGTCCCAGCTCGCCCATGCGCTGCACGAATGCCTGTACGCCGTAACGGTACAGGATGTTGTAGTAGCTCATGAACAGGAACGGAATGTCGAAACGACGGCTCGCCTCCGCCGCGAACTCGAAGCACTGCTCTACCGTTGCGCCCGCGGCCAGCGCCTGCTGGTTGGCGTGCAGGATTACCGGCCCGTCGGCAATCGGCTCGGAGAAAGGAATCTGCAGCTCCATCAGGTCGACGCCGGCCTCGACCATACTCTGCACGGTGCGCATGGAGGTATCAAAATCCGGATAACCGATCACGATGTGGGTCATCAGCAGCACGTCGCGCTGCTCGCGCCGCTCGCGGATGTAATTCTCAAGCACTGTACTGCTCCGCCTTGTCTTTGATGAACTGACGCCAGCCCGGGTCATCGAACGCATCGGCGACGGTGAAGATGTCTTTGTCGGCCCGGCCGGATTGATTGATGATGATCACGTCGTCCGGCGACAGCTCGGGCAGCTCCTTGAACGCCTGCGCGAAACCGTGTGCGGACTCCAGCGCCGGGATCAATCCTTCCTGGCGTATGGTCAGCGCCAGCGCCGCAACCACCTCCTCGTCGGTGACCGCCTCGAAGCGCGCCCGCCCGGTGCTCTGCAGGTGCGCGAGGATAGGCGACACGCCGATGTAGTCCAGGCCGGCCGCGACGCTGTGGGTCTCTCGCATCTGACCGTCCGCGTCCTGCAGAAAAAAGGTCTTGTACCCCTGAGCGATCCCGACCGAACCGTCGTTGCTCGCGAGGCGCGAAGCGTGCCTGCCGCTGTCCAGTCCGTATCCGCCCGCCTCGGCGCCCACCAGCTCCACGGCGTCGTCCAGGAAACCGCTGAATATACCCATGGCGTTGGAGCCGCCGCCCACGCACGCGTAGACGCGCCTGGGCAGCTTCCCAGCCTGCGCGAGAACCTGAGCACGCGCTTCTTTTCCGATAATGGATTGAAAATAGCTCACCATCTCCGGGAACGGATGCGGTCCACAAGCGGTGCCGAGCACGTAGTGCGTGCTGTCCATGTTCGTGACCCAGTCGCGAAACGCCTCGTTGATCGCGTCTTTGAGTGTGCGCGAGCCTTCGGTGACCGGCACCACCGTGGCCCCCAGGCGTTCCATCCAGAACACGTTGGGCCGCTGGCGCGCGACGTCGACCTCACCCATGTAGATGGTGCACTCGAAACCGAACTTCGCTGCCATGGTCGCGGTGGCGACGCCGTGCTGGCCGGCGCCGGTTTCGGCAATCACGCGCTGCTTGCCCATGCGCTGCACCAGCAATCCCTGCCCCATCACATTGTTCGCCTTGTGCGCGCCGGTGTGGTTCAGGTCCTCGCGCTTGACGTAGACCTGGGCGCCGCCGAAGTGCCGGCTCAGATTCTCGGCCGGCGTCAGCGGCGTCGGGCGTCCCGAATAGCTGGCCATCAGCTCCTCGTAGGTCTGCCAGAACGCGGGATCGGCTTTCGCCGCATCGAAGTGATCCACCAGCTCCTCGAACGTGGCAACAAGTATCTCGGGTATGTAGGCGCCGCCGAATTGCGAGTAGTAGCCGCGGTTACGCATGTTGAATATCCCCAAGTTCCTGCGCGAACACGAGTTCGTCAGTGTGACAGTAGAGCTCGGCAAACATGGCCGAGGGCGCGCGCGCAAAATCCAGCGTGCGCTTTACCAGGAGCAGCGGCGTGCGCTCCGCGAGCTTCAGCGTCTTTGCCAGCCCCGCATCCGCCGCATGGACGCGAAACGTCTGCCTGCCGGCGCGCGGCCTCAAACCGTAGCGCCGCTCGACGAGCCGCGAGAGTGAGCCCGACTCGATCGCGTGCTCCGCCAGGTCCGGGAACACGTCGGGGGCGAAGTACAGGCGCTCGAGCAGCACCGGCTTACGATTAACCGTGCCCAGGCGTTCGACCGTGTAAGCGGCGCGGCCCGCGAAGGGATTGTCGGGGTCGACCCCGACCTCGCGCCGCTTGAGCCGTTTCAGCAACCGCGTCTGCAGCGCGACGCCGCTGCGCTGGAACGATGCGAGCGTCCCGCCCAGCGAAAACAGGTCGACCTCCGGCGGCGCGTCGCTCACGTAAGTGCCCGAGCCGCGGCGACGGACCAGCACGCGCCGGCGGACCAGCAGCTCTGTCGCCTGACGCACAGTCGGCCGGCCAAGCCTGTACTGCTCGGCAAGCGCATGTTCGGACGGGATACGCTCGCCCGCCGTGAAGCGGCCGACACGGATCTGACCGCTCAGCTCGTCGGCGAGCTGGCAGTACAGAGGAAGCGGTGAGTCCGGGTCGAGCATGCCGCGGATACTGCAGACCAGATGTCAAGTTGTCAAGACAACTTGACATCTGGTGATGCTGAGTCAGGACGCCCCGCCGGCATCGAGCAAAGCGGCTTCGAAGGGGTAGCTCGAGAGGTTTTCGTACCCGCTCCCGGTCACCAGCACCTGCTCTTCCAGCTTCACGCCCTCGCGCCCGCCTTTTTCGCCGATGTAGCTCTCCACACACATCACCATGCCCGCCTGCAGGCGCGTTTCGCCCTCCCCCTGCGCTAGCAGCCGCTCGCGTTGATACGCGTTGGGCCACTCGTCGCACATGCCCACACCGTGCGCGATGAACGCGTAGGCCTGCTCGCGGTATTTCGCCGGCACCGGCCACGCCCGGCTGGCGATCTCGAGCAGGCTCGTACCCGGTTGCATCAACGCCACGTTGTGCTGCAACTGCTCGAAAGCGTGTCCGTACAGGGTTCGCTGTTCAGCGCTGGGGCTGCCGGGTCCGCAGAAAAACGTCCGCGACAGATCCGCGCAGTAGCCGAACGGCCCGATCATGTCGGTGTCGAACGCGACCAGCTCACCCGGCCGTATCAGCCGGTCCGAGGCTTCCTGAAGCCATGGATTGGTGCGGCTACCGGACGACAGCAGCCGGCATTCCAGCCATTCGCCACCGTGCTCGATATTGGTTTGCGCGAGCAGCGACCAGAGCTGATTTTCGCTGATGCCCGGTTGCAGCGCCCGCTGCATGCGCGCCATGCCGGTTTCCGCTACCGCGATGGCCAGTTTCAGGCAATCGATCTCTTCACTCGACTTGATCGCCCGGGCACGTTCCATCGGTTCCTGCGCGTCGATCAGCTCTACCCCCAGTTCGCGCAGCGCAAACGCGGCGGCGGGCTGGCAATTGTCGATCGCCAGACGCCGGTTGCCACCACCGTGCTGAGTCAGCAGCTCATACACTTCGCGCGCCCATCGCTTGACGTTGCCCGCGACGTTTGGACCGGCGAAGGCGGAGCGCCAGGCAATGGCTGGCCGTACCTCGTCGACCGGCGCGTGGGGCCAGAGGTGCAACATGTGCGGCTTGTCGAACAGGATCACGGGGCCGTCAGCCGCAACGAACGCGTGGCGCCCCTCGACGTGCATGCCGAACACCGGCATGTAGCTCGTGCCGGTGGCATACCGCAGGTTGATGGAATCGTAGAGCACGACCGCGGCACAGTCGCAGGCTCGCAGCTGTTCGCGGACGCGTGTCAGGCGGTAGGCGCGCAACGCTTCGACGTCGATAGACGGCCAGCTGTCATGCGCGGAGCGCCCGGGCGGCGGAAGTTTCGCAGTCATTCTCCAGCATCTCCTCGATCAGAGCGCCGGCAGCCTCAGGCGGAGCCGCTGTCAGACCGGTAAAGCGGTGGTGTACTTTTTCTGCTTCAGCACGAAGCTGGTGTTGGCGCTGCGCACCGCGGGCAGCCGCAGCAGATTTTCCATCAGGAACACCTCGATGTCCTTGACGCTCGCCACCACCACCCGCACCAGGTAGTCGTACTCGCCGCTCACCGAGTAGCACTCGAGCACGTTGTCGGATCGTGCGACGAAGGCGTCGAACGCATCGAGCGTGGCCGTGTGATGATCGGTCAGGCTGACATGCACGTAAACCATGACCTGCAGACCGAGGCGTTCGCGATCGAGCAGCGCAACGTAACGTTCGATCACGCCGGCCTTCTCAAGGCGGTTGACGCGCCGCCAGCACGGGGCGGGCGACAGGTCGACCTGGGCCGCCAGGCGCTGGTTGGTGATGCGCCCGTCGCGCTGCAGCACGCTCAGGATCTTTCGGTCATATCTATCGTCTACAGGCACAGGGCTGGATAATATTTTGTCTTAAAGATCAAATAATAGCAAAATTATTGCTCTACAGGTGCTAATGAGCGAACAAATAGCAAACCTATTGCCGGGCCTTCGTGCCACACTCGGTGCAGGCTATTCACGCAGGCAGGGGGCATGGCGAAATCGACGACCTACACGGCCAAAACGCCGGGCGCCGACGGCGACATCGCGTACAGCGACGAGGAGCATGCGGTATGGGCCGACCTGATCGTGCCGCAGCGCGAGCGCGTTCGGCGGTTCGCGTGTCCCGAGTACAGCGAGGCGCTGGCGCGCCTGGACCTGCCCGACGACCGCATTCCGCAATGCCGCGAGGTGTCGGCGGCGCTGCTCGATCACACGGGCTGGCAGGTCGTTCCGGTGCCCGCACTGATCGACTTTGATGAATTCTTCCGGCTGCTCGCAGCCAGGCAGTTTCCGGCCGCCTCGTTCATCCGGCGCCGCGAGGACATGGGTTACCTGCCGGAGCCGGATATCTTCCATGAAATCTTCGGCCACACGCCGTTGCTCACCGACCCGCGCTATGCGGCGTTCGTCGAGGCGTACGGTAAGGCCGGACTCGCAGCCGGCGGCAAAGACCGCGTGTGGCTGGCACGTCTGTTCTGGTTCACGGTGGAGTTTGGACTGCTGGCGCGCGGCGACGGCTATCAGGTGTACGGCGCGGGCATCGTCTCGTCGAGCGACGAAATCGGCTATGCCGTGAACAGCCCCGCCGCCCAGCGCCGGCCGTTTGACAGCATCGACGTGCTGCGCACGCCTTATCGCATCGATATCCTGCAGACGGTCTACTTCAGCATCGGATCGTTCGACGAACTCTACGAGCTTGCGCAGCGCGACCTGGCGGGCGACATACGGCAAGCCCAGTCGCTGGGCATGAAGCAGCCGACCTACGGAGTCGCCGCCTAGCCCGCATGTTGCACGAAAGCGGTCACGAGTCCCCTGCGTTTGTTTCGCAATCAAATCAAACCGTCGCGCAGGCACTTGTGCGTTACTGCCAAGCTGCAGTTTGTCCCTGTTCACTTTCAGGAAAAATCTGGCGTCGCCATCCGACGTCGGTAGTGGCGAACGATCCCGCTTGAGCAAGAGTCCGACTATTTCTCTGCACGCGATCGTCCAGTCTACTCAGCCAGATTCTTCCTGAGAAGGCGACTGAATTGTCTGGAACAGTTTGAACAGCCATTAGCTGGCCCGCACGGCGCAGGGCGCAGGGCGCAAGGCGCAGGGCGCAAGGCGCAAGGCGCAAGGCGCAAGGCGCAAGGCGCAAGGCGCAAGGCGCAAGGCGCAAGGCGCAAGGCGCAAGGCGCAAGGCGCA
>JAHELT010000206.1 GCA_024644045.1 Chromatiales bacterium
ATGGGCATCCAGCTTGCGCCGGAACAGCGTGGGCAGCAGCTGTGCCGCCGAATGCGGTTGCACCAGCTGCTCGACCAGCAGGGTCAGCCGTTCGCGATGGTGGGCCTCCAGCTGCGCGATACGCTCAGCCAGGCCGTAGAACGGTAAGCCGTGCGACGGCAGCACCAGCGTGTCGTCGCCCAGATCGGCAAACGCTTCGAACGACGCCAGGTAGTCGCGCAGCGGGTTGGCATAGGGCTGTGCGGCGCTCAGCATGATGTTCGGCGAGATCTTCGGCAACACCTGATCGCCGGCGATCAGCACCCCGGCTGCTTTGCAGTACAGGCAGGCGTGCTCCGGCGCGTGCCCGCGGCCGACGATTACCTGCCACTCGCGCCCGCCGATGTGCAGCGTCTCGTGCTCGCGCATCACCCGGTGAATCACCGGCGGCGCATACACGCCCTGCCGGTAGCGATTGCCGAGTGCGCGCAGCTGCCGCTGGCGTTCGGCATCCAGGCCGTGCTGTCCGTAGAACGTCACCATGTGGTCGTTTATCACCGCGTCGACGTCGTTGTACACATACTGTGCCGTCAGCCACTCCGTCTGCGTGATCGTGACGGGCGCGCGCGTGCGTTCGTGCAACCAGCCGGCGAGCCCCAGGTGATCGGGATGATAGTGCGTGACGACGATGCGGTTCACGCCGGCGGCGAGCTGGGCTCCCGCGAGCAGCGTCTCCCACAGTGCCCTGATCTCGGCCGTGTTCAAGCCGGTGTCGACGATCGCCCAGCCGTCGTCGTCTTCCAGTAACCAGAGATTGATGTGATCGAGTGCAAACGGCAGCGGCATGCGCAGCCAGTGGACGCCGTCGGCGATCGCAAACGTCGCGCCGCCGGCGGGCAACGTCGCGAACGGGTACTCGATTCCGGCTGTGCTCATGCGCTGTCCAGGGTTGGTGTCAATCGGCATTCTAGCACTGCGGGGACGTAGTTTTTCGCGCGCCCGCGGCTGCGTGAAGGCCGGCAATTTGCGGCCAAATCAGCCCTTACAGATGGTTAATTTCTGCGACAAATGTACTACAATATCGAGAAATACAGACTTGCGCGTTACTCGTCCAATCTACGAATCGGTTCTATCTTCTCTTGTCCCCCAACGACAAACCCGCCGGGTTTTACCCGGCACTGACCGCTATGCCGCCGCCTAATGTCGTGCATTGGTTATGCGGTGGTGACTTTTTACAGTGCACTCGCCAGAGAGAATTGATGATGAACATTTATGTCGGTAACTTGCCTTACGGCGTAACTGAAGATGAATTGCGCACGCTGTTCGAAGAGCACGGAGAGGTCTCCAGTGCCAATGTGATCATCGACCGTCAAACGGGACGATCGAAAGGATTTGGATTCGTGGAAATGCCCACGGACTCGGAGGCTGAGACCGCGATCAACGCGCTGAACGAGAGCGCCCTGAGCGGCCGTAACATAAAGGTGAATCAGGCACGTCCGCGAACGGAGCGCCCGGCGCGCCGGTCGAGCTACTGACCTGCCACGGTAAAAGCGCCCCGCGCAGCTTGCGGCGGGGCAGGTTGCAACGAATCCCTCGCCACGCACTCCTGCAACGCCGCGGCCTGCCGCCGGTGTAGCGGAGTGTGGGGCTTTCTTGCCCGCCCGTTCCAGGCGGGTGCGCGTTTGCGTTTGCTGCGCGCCACCCGTGGTGGCCGTGATCGCTCGGCGGGCAATCATTTTTCCGCCGCTTCGGCCAGGGCCTTCAGATTCGTCTGCGGGTTCTGCAGCTGCTCGGCGGTCACTGCCGCTGCGTGCTCGATCAACACGCGTGACGAGCGCATCTCGCGCGCGTTGTTGACTGCGCTGCAGGCGACGACCCGGTCTCCCGCCAGATAGAAAACGGTGAATGGCCCGCTCTGCGGGTCGCCGCGCACCACGCGCGCATCCCAGTGCGGCGGCACGCCGGCCAGCTGCAGGTTGACGTCGAACTGGTTGGTCCAGAACCATGGCACCGGGTCGTACTGCGCTTCGCTGCCGCACATGGTCGAGGCCGCCGCGATGGCCTGATTCTGAGCGTTCTCCCAGGACTCCAGGCGCAGCCGCCGTCCCCATCGGGAGTTGTGATGACAGGCGACGTCACCGCACGCGAATACATCCTCGACGCTGGTCCGGCCCTGCGCATCGACCACCACGCCGTTGTCGACCTCGGCACCGATCTGACGCGCCAGCGCGTCGTTAGGCGTAATCCCGATACCGATCACGATCACGTCCGCTGGCAGCACATCGTCGGCCGTCACCACCCGGCAGGCGCCGCCGTCAGACTCGATTGCGCGAACCTGTTGCTGCAATCGGATGCTCACGCCATGGCGCGCATGCAGACGCTCGAAATACTCGCCCATCCAGGCGTCCATGGCGCGCCCCATCAGACGGTCGGCCGCTTCCAGCACGCTGACCTCGCACTGCAGCTGGCGCGCCGAGGCTGCCACTTCGAGCCCGATGAAGCCGCCGCCGATGACGACCAGGCGCGCACCCTCACGACACGCTGAGCGCAGGGCCAGCGTGTCTTCAATACGCCGCAGGTAGTGCACGGCGGGCAGCTCCGCACCGGGTATCTGCAGGCGCCTGAGCGTAGCGCCGGTGGCGAGCAGCAGCTTGTCATAGTCCAGCCCGCTGCCGTCGTCCAGCGTGAGCCGGTGCGCCGCGGCGTCGATCTGAGTGACTGCGGTCTGCAGGCGCAGCTCGACGTCGTTCTCGGTGTACCACTCCGGTTTGAAAAGATGGGTCTTCTCCGGCGGCACCTTGCCCAGCAGCACGGCTTTGGACAGCGGCGGCCGCTGGTGCGGCGGGTGCGGTTCATCGCCGATGATGACGATGCGGCCTTCGAATCCGCACTGGCGCATGGTCCGGGCCGCCTGTCCGCCGGCCTGGCCGGCGCCGACGATTAAGTAAGTCTGCATGGTGCGCACCTCACCTGTCGTGTCATGTCACGGCGGCGTGGGTCAGACGCCCAGCCAAGTGTGTTTGATCTGGCTGGCCTGCGCCAGCGCTGCGGCGTCCCCCTGCCAGCGGATCACGCCTTTGCCCAGCACGTACAGCTGATCCGCGAGTGCCGTGGCGAACGGGTAGTTCTGCTCGACCAGCAGCATCGTCATGCCCTCCTGCTTGAGCGTCTGCAACACGTTTGCGATTTCCTCGATCACCACCGGCGCAAGCCCCTCCGTCGGTTCGTCCAGCACCAGCATTCGCGGATTCAGCATCAGCGCGCGGGCGATGGACAGCATCTGCTGCTCGCCGCCGCTGAGCTGCGCGCCGCCGTGGCCGCGCCGTTCCCTCAGTCGCGGGAACAGCCGGAAGATGCTGTCCAGGTTCCAGACGTCCTGCTGCTGGGCGTGCCTGAGCGCCAGCGTCAGATTCTCCAGTACCGTCAGCGACGAGAAGATAGCGCGCGTCTCCGGGACGTAAGCGATGCCGTGCCGCGCGATCCGGTACGGCGCCTGGCGCGCAATGCTGAAGTTGTTGAACAGAATGTCGCCCGAGCGTGGCGGCACTATGCCCATGATCGAGCACAGGGTCGTGGATTTACCCGCGCCGTTGCGGCCCAGCAGGCTCACCACCTGACCCTGCCGCACGTGCAGCGACACGCCCTGCAGCACGTGGCTTTGATCGTAGTAGGTGTGGATGTCTTCGACGGCGAGCAGGCTCATCCCTCGCTCCCGAAATACTTGCGGCGGACTTCCTCGGACCCGCGGATCTCCTCCGGCGTTCCCTCCAGCAGCACGCGGCCGTAGTCGAGCACGGTGATACGCTCGGCCAGCTCGAAGACCACGTCCATGTCGTGCTCGATGATCAGCACAGTGAGCTCGGCCGGCAGTCCGGCGATCAGTGCCTGCATGGCATGCGTTTCCTCGGGGCTCATGCCGGAGGTCGGTTCATCGAGCATCAGCACCTTGGGGCGCAGGGCAAGCGCCAGACCGATCTCCAACTGCCGCTGCGTGCCATAGGACAGGTGCCGGACCACCGTGTTCAGATCATCCTGCAGTCCAAGCAGCGTGGCGCCCTGCTCGGCGGCTTCCTGAACGCGCTTGAAGCGCCTCAGGTTGCGCCACGCGTTGTGCGCGACCCGCTGTTGCAGGAGCGCGGCGAGCACCAGGTTCTCGCGCACCGTCAACGCGGCGAACAGGTTGTTTTTCTGAAAGCTGCGCCCCAGACCGAGGCGCGCGCGCGTATCCGGGCTGGCGCCGGAAACGTCGGTGTCCTCGATGCGGACCTGCCCGGAATCGGCTTTCAGCTCGCCGGTAAGCAGGTTGAACAGCGTGGTCTTGCCGGCGCCGTTCGGCCCGATCAGGCCATGACGGCATCCCCGCGGCAGATTCAGTGAGACGTCGCGCGTGACCTGCAGCGAGCCGAACGCTTTGTGCAGGTTGTCAGCGCGAAACATTGCCGTCTTCGCGTTGCCGGTTCGGGGTCAGGCGTGCGCGTGCCGCCATCAGCAGACCGGTCAGCCGTCCGTACAGCCCGTCGGCGGCAAACAGCACCACGAGCACGAAGAAGATACCCATGACAAACTGCCAGTAATGGGACATGACACCCGGCAGGCCGAGCAGCTGCCAGGTGTTCTCATCGCTCAGCTCGTGGCGCATCAGGATCACGAGCGCGGCGCCGCTCGCTGCGCCGAGCAACGATCCCATCCCGCCGACGATGACCATGATCAACACCTCGCCGGAGACGGTCCAGAAGGCCAGGTCGGGTGAGATGAAGCCGGTGTGCTGCGCGGTGAGCGAACCGGCGAGCCCGCCGAGGGTACCGGCGATCACGTAGACGGCAAGCTTGTAACGCTGCACCGGGCAACCGAGCGCGCGCAGGCGGTTCTCGTTCTGATGGATCGCGATCAGCGTGTGGCCGAACGGCGAGCGCACGATGACGCGCAGCAGCAGATACACGCCGAGCGCAGCGAGCAGCATCATCGCCGAAAACACCACCGGATCGTTGGCGTCCAGACCGAGGATGCCGAGGTCCGGACGGGTGATGCCTGACATTCCGTTGTCGCCGCCGAACGGGCGGCTCTTGAAGAAGTAGGCGTAGAACATCTGGCCGATTGCCAGGGTGATCATGATGAAGAACACCCCGCTCAGGCGCACAGCAAACAGGCCGACCAGCGCGGCGGCACCGGCGGACAGTACTACCGCCACCAGCATGGCCAGCGAAGCCGGCCACCCTAGGAACACCGTCATCGCTGCCGTGGCGTAGGCGCCGACCGCGAGAAAGGCGGCGTGACCGAGCGACACCATGCCCGCATAGCCGACCATCAGGTCGAGGCTCATCGCGAAGATCGCGAAGATCGCCACCTCGGCGAGCAGCTCGTGACCGAAAAAGTCGGCGTTCCACCAGACCGCGAGCGCAAGCAGGGTCAGTGCGAGCGCGAGCGGCGTATGCAGAGGATCGCGGATCATGGACGGCTGCCGCGATTAGCGTACGACGCGCGCCGGGATCAGCCCGTGCGGGCGCAGCAGCAGTATCACCGCCATCAGGGCGTAGATCGTGACGCTGGCGAACTCCGGGAACAGCACCTGGCCGAAGGTATCCGCCATGCCGATCAGCAACGATCCCAGGGCCGCCCCCCACAGGCTACCCGGTCCGCCGACCACCACCACGATCAGCGTGAGAATCAGCACCGACATCTCCATACCCGGGAACAGCGAGAACACCGGTGCAGCGGCAACCCCGGCCAGGCCGGCCAGGAAGCAGCCCAGGCAGAACACCGCGAAAAACGCCAGATCGACGTTGATCCCGAGCGCCGAGACCATGACGGGATCGTCCACCCCTGCGCGCACCACCGCGCCCAGGCGGGTCTTCTCCAGTCCGAAGTAGAGCAGCAGCAGCACCAGGATACCGAGCCCGATGATGAACAACCGGTAAGCAGGATAGATCTCGCCGAACACGGTGACACTGCCGGCAAACACATCCGGCGCCGGGATCGTCTGCGGCAACGCGCCCCACACCATGCGCACCGTATCGAAGCCGACGAAGATCAGGCCAAACGTCACCAGCACCTGTTTCATCGGGCTTTCTTTCTGCAGGCGTTTCAGCAGCAGCGCATAGAACACGGCGCCGAGCAGTGCGATACCGAGCGGCGCCAGCAGCAGGGCGGCCCAGTAGGAATCGAACAGGTTCACTGCGGTGAGCCCCAGGTAGGCGCCAAGCATGTACAGCGTGCCGTGCGCCAGGTTGACGAAATTCATCAGTCCGAAAACCACCGACAGACCGATCGACAGCAGGAACAGGAGCGCGGCAAGCTGCAGTCCGTTGAGAAACTGAATCGCGAAGAACGTCGGATCGAGAATGTTCACGCTTTGGGACTAGCCTGCACACTGCATGAAGGATAACTCCGGGCATCCCTGCGCCTTGCGCCTTGCGCCTTGCGGGCCAGCGGCTCGCTGTTCAAATTGTTCCAGACAGTTTAGTCACTTCTCAGGGACAATGTGGCTGAGCAGATCCGACTATCGCCCATGCAAGCATAGCCGGACCAGGATTCAAAGGGGAATGATCGATCTGCAACGCCGGATTTTTCCTGAAAGTGAACAGGTACCAAGCGTCACTCGGCAATGTTGCCCGTATAGATGCTCAACAGTCTGATTCGACTGACAAACGCGCACGCTCGGAACCGCCTTCATGCAATATGCGGGCTAGGCCTGCAGCTCGCGAATGGGCGGCAGGTGTCGATCGAGGGCGGCGTTGCTGAGTTCCGGCACTGCCCTGCACGTAACGCAAAGAAAAAGAGGGGTGAGTCCACCCCTCTGCATCGTGTCACGTGTGGAGTTACAGAATGTTGCAGCCGTTCGGGTCGTCCTGCACGGCTTTCATCACCTGCTTGATCTCCGCGCCCATGCTGCCGTCCGCCATACGCTTGATCTCGGAGATGTAGATGTTCTGCACGATGTTATTGGTTTCCGGGTCGATACGGAACGGACCGCGCGGACCCTCGAAGGACACGTTGTGCATGGCCGACACCAGCGCCTTGCGGTCCGCGGTGTTGCCGCCCGTGGCTTTGAGGGCCTCCACGATCAGGCGGACCGTATCGTACATCGCCACCCCGAACTCCGAGCCTGGCCGTCCGGCTCTTGCCTGAAAGTCCCGCTGAAACCTGCGGTTCGCCTCTGAGTCGATCGACGGCACGTAGTTGAGGGTGCTCAGGATGCCGGCCGCATCGTCGCCCTCCTTGTTGACGTACAGCGCTGAAGTAAGCCAGCCCGCGCCGGCCAGCGGTATGTTCCCCTTCAGCCCGAAGGCCGAGTACTCCTTCACGAACTTGATCGCGGGGCCGCCGGCGAAAAACACGAACACCGCATCGGGATTGGCGGCTTTGGCCTTGGCGAGGTAGGGGCCGAAATCCTTGGTCTCACCGAGCGGCGGATACTCCTCGCCCACGATCTTGCCGCCCGCCTTGGTGAACGAGTCGCGGAACGCCTCCATCATCTGATGCCCGGCCGCGTAATCGAACGCCATCAGAAACACCTTGCGGTACCCCTGGGTGGCCATCCAGTGGCCCATCGGGCGGTTGATCTGGGAGTTCGAAAACGAGGTGCGCAGAATCCATGGGCTGCATTTCGACCCCGTGAGCTGATCGTTCCCCGCATTGGCGATGATCAG
>JAHELT010000207.1 GCA_024644045.1 Chromatiales bacterium
ATTGCGCTACTGCTTTTTCTCAGTCTCCATATCCTCGTCACCAGCTCACGGCTGTTCGGTGAAGAAGCCTGGCAACACTTGATGTCGCTTACTCACTCGCCCGCGCTGAAGTTTCTCGAGTACCTTGTCTTTGTGGCTTTCGCCTTCCATGCCACGAATGGCATTCGGTTGATACTCATTGAGTTGGGCATCGCAGTCGGCAAGGCAGAGCGTCCCGTTTATCCGTACCGTGGTTCGTTGCACAGGCAGCGACCACTGATGGTCGTGCTGATGATAGTCACTGCAGTCTTAATAGTCCTCGGTGGGTTCGACGCGCTGCGTCTCAGCGCGTGACGTTGCACGATGGACAACAAGATAAAGTACTGGGCGTTGAATATAGCAAGCGCGCTGGTGCTGCTGGTGCTGCTCGGGGCGCACATGGGCCTCATGCACCTGCCGGGGCTTCTCGGGCAGATCAATCCCGCCTGGGCGGAGCCGCTCGCCTGGGCGCAAGTGAGCGGGCGCGGGAGCAGCATGGTAACCACTGCCGGGTATGTGGTGTTGCTGGGTCTCGCATTATTTCATGGGCTGTACGGCGCGCATACGATACTCACCGAGTTCGTTGACGGTGAGCGCGCGGCCCGGCGAATCGCGGCCGGATGCTGGCTTGCGGGCACTGCCTTGTTCACGATCGGTGCGATGGCCTCGCTCATGTTCCATTTTTCTCCGCCGCCAACGTAGGATGCTGGATTATGTCGGGCGCCAACGAAACCGTTTTTTCCGTTCAGCGTTTCTATCCGGCGGAAAATGCGGTGCCGCGTTGGCAGAGATTCCTGATCGAGTTGCATGCGGGGATGACGGTTTTGGAGGGGTTGCTGCAGATCCGCGAGTCGCAGGATGCAAGTCTCGCCTGGCGGTTCTCGTGCCGGATGGGTGTGTGTGGATCCTGCGCCATGCTCATCAACGGTCGCCCCCGGCTCGCGTGCAACACGCAGATCCGGGATGTTTCCCGCACAGAGATCCGGCTTGCGCCGCTGGCGAATTTCCCCATCATCAAGGATCTGGTGGCCGATTTTGATGCGCTGTTCGAAAAGCACACGGCGCTTGCCCCTTACATTGCACGCGGCGACACACAGGAGCTGGAAGCGCCCTGCGGCGAGTTTCGCCAGACGCCTGATGAGCTCGTGCAGTTTCTGCAGTTTTCGGGCTGTATCAAATGTGGTGCTTGCGTTGCAGCTTGCCCGACAGTCGCCAGCGATGCGCGCTTTCTGGGCCCCATGTCGCTGACGGCGGCACACCGGTACAACGCGGACAACCGCGACGACGGCTTCGCGACCCGCAGACGACGCATGCAATCGCGGCACGCGGTTGAGCACTGCCATTACGCGGGAGAATGCTCGCGCGTTTGTCCCAAGGGTGTCGACCCGGCACGTGCGTTGCAGCTGCTGCGGCGCGATCTGCTGCTGGATTGGCTCGGTTTGCGCCGCCGCAAGACGCTCGCCACGGTACAGCCCGCGAGCGACGACACGTCCCCCTCCCGACGACGTGTGCAAGCACCACCCTTCACTGTCGCGCGCTGACGGAGAATCGATGGCGGCATTTACCGGCCGGGACAAGGCCAAGCGGGGTGGGACGAGTACCCGATCATCGGCGTCGTTCAGTGCTTTGTTTCCGGTGAGTATGGATTAGGAGGCTGAGCAGATGAGTGCACGAGACCTGGATAACCGGCTTGAGACTATCGCCGGCGGACTGGAGCGCGTGCTCAACTCCTTCAGCCCAGATGTCAGCTTGCCGCATTCGTCGGATGCCCAGACAGCTGCCTATCTGGCGCGCCTGCTGCAGCGGCGTGCAGCAGAGTTGCAGACGCCGCAGGAAAAAAAGCAGCAAAGTGAGCTCGAGCGGATGATTCAGAGTCCGCACGACAAGGCAACGATGATTCAGATGACTGACCAGGCGTTTCGCTCGCAAAGCCCTGGTCGCGCCGTCGACCAGCTGATGCATATCCTGGATGTCCAGGGCGTGCCGCGTTTTTTCGGCCGAATCGACCAGACACTGCTGCGTGGATTCCAGTCTTTCGGAAGCTACCTGCCCGGCGTTGCGGTGCCACTGATAAAGGACAAGATGCGCGCTGAAACCGCGAATGTAATCCTGCCGGCGGAGGCTGAACTGTTGAGCGCCCATCTGGAGGCCCGCCGTCAGGAGGGCTTGCGCATGAACGTGAATTTCCTCGGCGAAGCCCTGTTAGGTGAAGATGAGGCTCAGCGCCGTCTGGAGAACTACCTCGAAGCGCTGCAGAATCCGTGCGTCGAATGTATTTCGGTCAAGATCTCGACCATTTACTCGCAGGTTTCCTCGCTCGCTTTTGAGCATACCGTTGCGGTGCTTTGCGAACGCCTGGAATTCCTATACCGCGAAGCGGCCAAAATGAAGTTCCGTCGTGTCGATGGCTCGGAGGTACCCAAGTTCGTGTACCTCGACATGGAAGAGTATCGCGATATGGCCGTCACCGCAGAAGCCTTCATGCGCGCGCTGGACCGCAAGGGGCTGGAGCGTGCATTCGCCGGTATCGCCCTGCAGGCTTACATCCCTGACTCGTACGCCATGCAGAAGCGAATAAACGCATGGGCGCGCCGGCGTGCTCAAGCAGGTGGTGCGCCGATCACGTTACGCATTGTGAAGGGCGCGAACATGGAGGCCGAACGCGTCGAGGCCTCCATCCACGGCTGGCCGCAGGCGCCCTTCCACGAGAAAGTCCACACCGACGCCAATTTCAAACGCATGTTGCGCGACGCAGTATGTCCGGAGAACGCAACCGCGGTGCGGCTGGGTATCGCCTCGCACAACCTGTTCGATCTCTCCTACGCACTGGTGCTCGCCCACCGCCACGGCTGCCTTGCTAACGTGCAGTTCGAGATGCTCGAGGGCATGGCAAACCATATCCGCCGCGCGCTTTTCGAGCTGAATAACAGCGTCCTGCTCTATGCGCCGGCTACGCGCAAGGAAGACTTCATCAATGCGATTGGTTATCTGGTGCGCCGCCTCGATGAGAACACCGGGCCGGATAATTTCCTGCGCCACGCCTTCAAGCTCAGTCCCGACAGCGAGGAATGGCAGCGGCTGGAAGCCGAATTCTTCGCCTCATTCGAGGCCATAGAGGGGTTGTCCGAAGCACCGCGGCGGTCGCAGGACAGGCAGCGACCAATAACCGGCCCTACAGCCCCGGCGGGTGCAGCGACGCCGTTCGTTAATGAGCCGGATACCGATTTCTCCCTGCCTCAGAACGTCGCGTGGGCTGATGAGATCATGGCGACGTGGCGCGAGCACTGTAACGGTTATGCCGCCGATGTCCCCATTGTGGCAGGTGGCCAGGAGATCTTCGCCGAGCGGGCGATTCGCGAATCCCTCGACCCTTCACGCCCCGGCGTTGTGGTGGCGCGTTACCGCCAGGCCAGCGAGAAAGATGTGGAAATGGCGGTCCGCACAGCGCGTCAGGATCCCGCAGGCTGGCGTGCGTTGTCTGCGGATGAGCGCTCTCGCGTGTTGTCGCTGGCCGCCGATGAAATCCGCCGCGCGCGTGCCGATCTCATGGGCGCGGCGCTGGCGGAAGGCGGCAAGTCGTTTGCGCAATCCGATCCGGAGGTGTCGGAGGCGATCGACTTCTGCGAGTTCTATCGCCGCCGCGCGTCGCAGTTCTACCGGATTCCGGGCCTGTCGACAGCGGGCAAGGGCGTTGTCGTGGTGGTGTCGCCCTGGAACTTCCCGATTGCGATTCCGTGCGGTGGTGTGGCGGCGGCACTGGCAGCGGGCAATTCGGTCATCCTGAAACCGGCGTCCGCCACGGTGCTCGTGGCCAATCTGCTTTGCGAGTGTTTCTGGCAAGCCGGCGTGCCGCGCGAAGCCCTGCAGTTCGTTCCCTGTGAGGGTGAAACTGTCGGGGCAAGGCTCGTAACGCACCCCGAGGTGGATGTCGTCATCCTCACGGGCGGCACCGGGACCGCGCTCAAGATGCTCAAAGACAAACCCGATATGAACCTACTCGCGGAAACCGGCGGCAAGAACGCGATGATCGTTACTGCGCTCTGCGACCGCGATCTGGCGATCAAGCATCTGTTGCAGTCCGCCTTCGGCCACAGCGGGCAGAAATGCTCCGCCGCTTCACTCCTGATCGTGGAAGAGGAAGTCGATAACGACCCGAAATTCAAAACGATGCTGTGCGATGCGGTCAAAAGCCTGCCGGTTGGCTCGGCCTGGGATACGCACAACGTGATGGGGCCGTTGATCCGGCCACCTGACGACGTGCTGGAGAGGAGCCTGAAGGAGCTGGAAAAGGGCGAGAGCTGGGCGGTGATGCCGCACCAGCTCGAAAACAATCCGAGTTTGTATTCGCCTGGCGTGAAGTGGGGCGTGCAGCCGGGAAATTTCACGCACATGACCGAATTGTTCGGCCCCGTGCTCGGCGTGATGAAGGCCCGCAATCTCGAGGAAGCCATCAAGCTTGTGAATCAGACAGGGTACGGTCTCACCTCGGGGCTCGAAAGTCTGGATGATCGCGAGCAGGCGCTGTGGCGTGACAGCGTCCGCGCTGGAAATCTCTACATCAACCGCGTGATCACCGGTGCGGTCGTGCTGCGCCAGCCCTTCGGCGGTGTGGGCAAATCAGCGTTCGGGCCGGGTATCAAGGCGGGAGGCCCCAACTACGTTGCGCAACTGATGTCGTTCCGGCAGGCGGGTCGCCCGCGTGGCAGCCAAAGCATCGCCGATGGTCAGCTCGCGGAGCTCTGTGCCCTTTTCGCAAGCAGGGACGAGAGCGTCAGCGCATGCATCGACCGCCAGGAAATGGATGCGCTCTGCGATGCGATTCGCAGTTATGATCTGGCAGTGGCCGAGGAATTCGGTAAAGTGCATGATGATTTCCGCCTGATAGGCGAAGACAACTTGAGACGGTATCTTCCTGTGCGCGAACTTCGCGTTCGTGTGCATCCGGCAGATACGGCGTTCGACCTGTTTGCCCGCGTGTGCGCGGCGAAAGCGGTGGGCAGCCGAATCACCGTGAGCGCTCCACACGGCATTGATTTCCCGGCGCTGGAAGTATTGGAGCGCATCACGGAATCATGGGGCGGGCGCATCGAGTTTGTCGAAGAGTCCGGAGAGGAGCTGTCGGCAGTGATCGAGCGGCATGAGACTGAACGCGTGCGATACGCCGCGCCAGATCGAGTACCGCACTCCATTCTCAGCACTGTAGGCGATTCAGGGATTTATATCGCGCGATCGCCGGTGCTTGCCGAAGGGAGAATCGAGCTGCTTTGGTATCTCAACGAGCAAAGCATCAGCTTCGATTATCATCGCTACGGCAATCTCGGCGAGCGCACCGACGAAGAGCGTGCGAGCGTCGTCTAGAACCCGTTATCGGTAGACCAGCCCGGCATGCTGAAAAGGAGTGGTATGCCCTCCTCAAGTCTTCAACGACTGATCAGCCCTGTTGCCTGCGAATCTTCGACCCACTTTAGTACCGCCTTTTTCGCGTTGCTGCGCAGATGCTACACGGCAAGCATCGCAAAGCGGCAAAGCAACAAAGGCGGAACACATCCTTTCCAAAGACTTCATCGTTTTGCGAGTGGCACGAACGCACGCTCGGTCTCGCCTGTGTAGAGCTGTCGTGGCCGGCCGATACGCCGCTCGGGATCTTGCCGCAACTCTTTCCAGTGCGCCAGCCATCCGGGCAGACGACCGAGCGCGAACATCACGGTGAACATGTCGGTCGGTATACCCATGGCCCGGTAGAGGATGCCACTGTAGAAATCGACGTTCGGGTAGAGTTTCTTCTCCAGGAAATAATCGTCCTTCAGCGCGACCTCTTCGAGGTGCTTGGCCAGGTCGAGCAGCGGATCGTCAACACCGAGCTGGTGCAACACTTGATCGGCCGCTTCCTTGAGCAGCTTCGCCCGCGGGTCAAAGTTCTTGTAGACGCGGTGCCCGAAGCCCATCAGACGGAATCCGGATGCCTTGTCCTTGGCCATGTCCACGTACTTGCGGTGATTCCCTCCGTCGGCATGGATCAATTGCAGCATTTCGATAACGCGCTGATTCGCGCCGCCGTGCAGCGGGCCCCACAGCGCGCAGATGCCCGCGGCAACCGAGGCGAACAGATTGGCGTCGCTGCTCCCGACCAGACGCACCGTGGAGGTGCTGCAGTTCTGCTCGTGATCGGCATGCAGCACCAGCAGCAGATTCAGTGCGTCGTCCAGCACTTGCGGTACCTCGTAAGGCTCGGTGTTCAGCGAGAACATCATGTGCAGAAAGTTTCCCGTGTAGCTGAGCGCATTCCTGGGGTACTGAAATGCCTGGCCGATGGATTTCTTATACGCGAACGCGGCGATTGTCTTGGCTTTGGCCAGCAGACGAATGATGTTGAGATCGACGTTTTCGTCGGCGTTGTCGACCGGATAGTACGTCGACAGCGCCGATACCATGGCCGAGAGAATTGCCATCGGGTGCGCCGAAGGCGGATAGCCTTCGAAGAACTTTTTCATGTCCTCGTGGATGAGGGTGTGATACGTGAGTTTTTCGCGGAATTGATCCAGCTCGTCACGCGTTGGCAGATGCCCATAGATGAGCAGAAAGCATACTTCGGTAAACCGCGCGCCGCGTGCGAGCTCCTCGATCGGGTAGCCGCGGTAACGCAAGATGCCGCGCTCCCCGTCGATAAAGGTAATGGCGCTGCGGCAGGCACCCGTGTTGCCGAAGCCAGGATCCAATGCGATGGCCATCGACTCTGCTCTGAGCCGGGTGATATCGATGATCTTCTCGCCCTCGCTGCCGCTCTCGGCAGGCAACTCGAACTCACGCCCGTCCAGTGTAAGCTTTGCGGCGGTCATGGTCTTTCTCCCCTTTTAGGATGCACCCACCGAGAGAACGATCTTGCTCCCTTCTGGGAACAGGTTCTTGATGTTGATCAGTTCGACGCGGACTGCCGATCCGATCGGCGTCGACGAAGCGCACGGCTGGGTCTGCAGCCGTTTTACCGTCAATTTGGCGAGCCGCGCGCAGCGAACACTCGGACTTGCGCGAACAGTGCACCAGCACTACCCCACTATCTTGGGGCACGGCCTGCCGACGTCGGTCAACAGTCGTCCCTGACAGCGTACAGACCCGGACTACGATTCGCCAATGCTGGAATCTACCGCAGTGTGCCGTCTGCCAGGAGGGTTGTTGCGTGGCGCAAGTTCTGCATGAAGAAGGTTTGCTATGACAGAGAAACCCGGTGGTGAGCGCCGTTGGCGCGCTCGACGCGATATGCAAAACTGCCACTTATACCGACTCGGAACGGAATGCGGGAGATCCAGTGCGACAGTCGTGTAAGGTGAGACCCTGATCCGGCATGAGTAAGACGTTAACTCACCACCGGTACCTGTTACTGCTCGCGATATTGTTTCTGAGCTGGTTTGCGATGTTGGCGATCAGTCCACTGTACCGACACGATTGGGCTCTGGAGAATGCGTTAGTGCTGCTGTTCGTGGTGGGCCTGGGCCTTACTTACACGCGTTTCACCTTTTCCCGGCCTACTCCAACGAGGTGATCTTCATGCTGCACGGTTCGGTCGTCGCCAGCACGATCACGAT
>JAHELT010000050.1 GCA_024644045.1 Chromatiales bacterium
GGGCTGGCGCTGAACCTGGAGCGCGATTCGGTGGGCGCCGTGATCATGGGTGATTACGAGCACATCTCCGAAGGCGACACGGTCAAGTGCACCGGACGCATCCTCGAGGTGCCGGTGGGCCGCGCGCTGCTCGGCCGGGTGGTCAACTCGCTGGGCGAGCCGATCGACGGCAAGGGTCAGATCGACGCTGAGGGCGCCTCGCCCATCGAGAAGGTGGCACCCGGCGTTATCTCCCGCCAGTCCGTCTCTCAGCCGGTGCAGACCGGGTTGAAATCCATCGACGCCATGGTGCCCATCGGGCGCGGCCAGCGCGAGCTGATCATCGGCGACCGGCAAACCGGTAAAACAGCGCTGGCGATCGATACCATCATCAACCAGAAAGACAGCGGCATCAAATGCATCTACGTTGCCATCGGCCAGAAAGCTTCGTCGATCGCCGGTGTAGTGCGCAAGCTCGAAGAGCACGGCGCCATGGATCACACCATCGTAGTTGCCGCCAGTGCCTCCGAATCCGCGGCGCTGCAGTACATCGCGCCCTACTCCGGTTGCACCATGGGCGAGTACTTCCGCGACCTGGGCGAGGACGCGCTGATCATCTACGACGATCTGACCAAGCAGGCCTGGGCCTACCGGCAGGTGTCGCTGCTGCTGCGTCGTCCGCCCGGGCGTGAAGCCTACCCCGGTGACGTGTTCTACCTGCATTCGCGTCTGCTCGAGCGCGCGGCGCGCATCAATCCGGCGCATGTCGAGGCGATCACCGACGGTAAGGTAAAGGGCAAAACCGGTTCGTTGACAGCCTTGCCCATCATCGAAACCCAGGCCGGCGACGTATCGGCGTTCGTGCCGACCAACGTCATTTCGATCACCGACGGCCAGATCTTTCTGGAAAGCGACCTGTTCAACGCCGGCATCCGTCCGGCGATCAACGCCGGACTCTCGGTGTCGCGAGTCGGTGGTGCTGCGCAGACGGGGATCATCAAGAAGCTGGGCGGCGGCGTGCGCCTGGCGCTCGCGCAGTACCGCGAGCTGGCCGCGTTCTCCCAGTTCGCCTCTGACCTGGACGAGGCAACGCGCAAGCAGCTCGAGCGCGGCCAGCGCGTCACGGAGCTGATGAAACAGAAGCAGTACGCGCCAATGGACGTGGCCCAACAGGCAGTCTCGCTGTTCGCGGTCGACCAGGGCTATCTCGACGAGGTCGAGCTCGAAAAGGTCGGTGCCTTCGAAGCTGCGCTGCAGTCATACATGAGCTCGCAACGCAGCGACTTGATGCGGAGTATCAACGACAACCCGGAATACGACGACGACGTCACGGCGAAGCTGAAGGCGGCGCTCGACGATTTCGTTTCCTCCGGCACCTGGTAACGGAAACGGGACACCAGTCATGGCCGGCGCCAAGGAAATCCGCACCAAGATTCGCAGCGTGCAGAACACGCAGAAGATCACGCGCGCGATGGAAATGGTCGCCGCGAGCAAAATGCGTAAAGCGCAGGATCGCATGCATGCTGCGCGACCGTACGCCGCCAAGATGCGGTCGGTCGTGGCGCACGTGTCGGCGGCAAGCCTGGAATACAGGCACCCGTTTCTGATCGAACGCGAGGTCAAGCGAGTCGGCTACATCGTCGTGTCCAGCGACCGCGGCCTGTGCGGTGGCCTGAACAACAATCTGTTCCGCATGCTGATCGCCGACATTGGTCAATGGCACGACAACGAGATCGGCGTCGATTTCTGCACCATCGGCAACAAAGCGCTGATGTTTTTCAATCGATTCGGCGCCAACATCGTCAGCCAGGCGACGCACCTCGGCGACGCACCGTCGATCGAAAGCCTGATCGGTACCGTGAAAGTGATGCTGGATGCCTACTCCGACGGAAACATCGACCGGCTGTTTCTGGTGTACAACGATTTCGTCAATTCGATGACCCAGTCGCCGGCCGTCGAGCAGCTGCTGCCGCGAGAGCCTTCGGTGGACGAGGAAGTAAAGCACCACTGGGACTACATCTACGAGCCTGATTCCAAGGAAGTGCTCGACCAGCTGCTGACTCGATACATCGAGGCACTGGTCTACCAGGGTGTGGTGGAAAACGCCGCCAGCGAACAGGCGGCACGCATGGTCGCGATGAAGGCGGCTTCCGACAATGCCGGCGAACTCATCGACGAGCTTCAGCTTGCGTATAACAAAGCGCGCCAGGCCGCGATCACGCAGGAGTTGTCCGAGATCGTGAGCGGCGCGGCCGCAGTCTGATGCAGCAGGACAACCACGAATTCAGCCTTAAAGGGTAATTAGCATGAGTACGGGCAACATCGTTGAAGTCATCGGCGCCGTGGTCGACGTCGAGTTTCCGCGCAATGCGGTGCCAAAGGTCTTCGATGCGCTGAAGGTCGAGGGCGGACTGACGCTGGAGGTCCAGCAGCAGATCGGCGACGGGGTAGTGCGTACCATCGCGATGGGCTCCACCGACGGTATGCGCCGCGGCACCGCAGTCGAGAACAGCGGCGCGCCGATCTCGGTGCCGGTGGGTCAGAAAACGCTGGGGCGGATCATGGACGTGCTGGGCAACCCGGTTGACGACGCGGGACCGGTGGAGGCCGAGGAGCGCTGGCCGATCCACCGCAAAGCACCGGCTTATGCCGACCAGGCAGCAGCGCTCGAGATCCTCGAGACCGGGATCAAGGTCATCGATCTGATCATGCCCATTGCCAAGGGCGGGAAGATCGGGCTGTTCGGCGGCGCCGGCGTGGGCAAGACTGTTACTCTGATGGAGTTGATCCGCAACATCGCGAGCGAGCATAGCGGCTTCTCGGTGTTTGCCGGCGTCGGTGAGCGAACCCGCGAAGGCAACGATTTCTACCACGAGATGAAAGAGTCCAAGGTGCTCGATCAGGTGGCCCTGGTCTACGGCCAGATGAACGAGCCGCCGGGCAACCGTCTGCGCGTGGCGCTGACCGGACTGACCATGGCTGAGTATTTCCGCGACGAGGGCCGCGACGTGCTGATGTTCATCGACAACATCTACCGTTACACACTGGCCGGTACCGAGTGCTCGGCGCTTCTGGGGCGCATGCCCTCGGCGGTGGGTTATCAGCCGACCCTGGCCGAGGAAATGGGCGTGTTGCAGGAGCGCATCACCTCGACCAAAACCGGGTCCATCACCTCGTTTCAGGCGATCTATGTGCCCGCGGACGACCTTACCGATCCGTCGCCGGCCACCACCTTTTCGCATCTTGACGCTACTCTGGTGCTGTCGCGGCAGGTCGCCGAACTCGGCATCTATCCGGCGGTGGACCCGCTGGATTCAACCAGCCGCCAGCTCGACCCGCTGGTCGTGGGCCAGGAACACTACGACGTGGCGCGCGAGGTGCAGGGTACGCTGCAACGCTACAAGGAACTCAAGGACATCATCGCGATTCTCGGTATGGACGAATTGTCCGAGGACGATAAACTCACCGTGGCGCGGGCGCGCAAGATCCAGCGCTTTCTGTCGCAGCCGTTCTTCGTCGCCGAAGTGTTCACCGGTTCGAAGGGCAAGTACGTCAGTCTGAAAGACACGATCCGCGGCTTCAAAGGCATCGTCGACGGCGAGTTCGACCACCTTCCGGAACAGGCGTTCTACATGGTGGGGAACATCGACGAGGCGGCGGAAAAAGCCAAGAACCTCTGACCTCAGCTACGCGGGATTTCAAGCATGGCGATGACCATCCACGTCGATATCGTGAGCGCCGAGACCGAGATTTTCTCGGGTACCGCCAACATGGTGTTCGCGCCTGCACAAATGGGCGAGGTCGGTATCGCACCGCGCCACGCGCCGTTCATCACCCGGCTGAAAGCCGGTCAGGTGCGGGTGCAGAACGAAGGCAAGGAAGAGCAGGTCTTCTATGTGTCCGGCGGCGTGCTGGAGGTGCAGCCGCATGTGGTGACCGTGCTCAGCGACACCGCGCTGCGCGCAGACGATATCGACGAAGCGGCCGCCCTCGAGGCCAAGAAGCGAGCCGAGGACGCGATTGTCAATCGGCAATCCGAGTTCGAGTACGCGAAGGCCAAAGCGGAGCTCGCCGAAGCCGTCGCCCAGCTGCAGGCCCTGAATAAAATACGCAAAGCGCTGCGTTAGCTCTTCCGCGCACGACCCTCTTGCCCGCCGGCGGGCACGCGGGGTTTTTTTTGGTTCGATACTTGCTTAGGCTATGCCGTTCCGGCATGGCAACAGGGCACTTTCGCACCGCGAAACCGAGTGTTCTCCAGCCGTCGCCAGCAAAACGAGAGCACCACCGGTTGAGTCATGAATCTTGATGTGCTGATACTGGCTGCGGGCAAAGGCACGCGCATGCGCTCGGCGTTGCCGAAAGTTCTGCATCGACTCGGCGGCCGCAGTCTCCTGCAACACGTACACACCACCGCCTGCGCACTCCAGCCGGCTCGCGTCGTCGTGGTCTATGGGTACGGTGGCGAAACCGTCAAGCAGGCGCTCGCCGTGCCGCAGGTGGTGGAATGGGTTCTGCAGGCCGAGCAGCGCGGCACCGGACACGCGGTGCAACTCGGCCTGGCGCCCCTCGCCGGGGTCGAGGACAGCGTGGTGCTGGTACTGTACGGCGACGTGCCGCTGCTGAAGGCCGCAACCCTGCATCCCCTGATCGACGCAGCGCGCAACGGCGCGCTGGCATTGCTGAGCGTGCGTCTGCAGAACCCGCACGGGTACGGTCGCATCGTTCGCAACAGCGGCGCCGGGGTGGAGCGCATCGTCGAAGAGCGTGATGCGGACGAGGCTGAGCGCGAGATCGACGAGGTGAACAGCGGCATCATGGCGGTGCCGGGCCGCGCGCTGCGGCAACTGCTGGACAAGCTCGACTGCGACAACGCGCAGGGCGAGTACTACCTCACGGATATCGTTGCGCATGCGGTGGCGGCAGATATCGCAGTGACCGCGATCGTTGCGGACGATCAGCATGAGGTGCTCGGCGTCAACAGCCGTGCAGAGCTGGCTTGCCTCGAGCGCGTGTACCAGCGCTCGATCGCGCAGCAACTGATGGATGGTGGCGTGACGCTGGCCGATCCGGCACGCCTCGACGTGCGTGGCGAGCTACGCGCTGGCGAAGACGTGTTCATCGATGTCGGGTGCGTGATCGAGGGCGTGGTGCGCCTCGGCGATCGTGTGCACGTCGGCCCGTACTGCGTGCTGCGGGACAGCGAGCTTGCCGCGGATGCTCAGGTGCTCGAGCACTGCGTCATCGACGGCGCCGCACTGGGCGACGGCACCACGGTCGGGCCGTTCGCACGGCTGCGGCCGGGCACCCGGCTGGCGAGCGGCAGCAAGGTCGGCAACTTCGTGGAGATCAAGAACGCCGACATCGGTGTCGCTTCGAAGGTCAATCACCTGAGCTACGTCGGCGACTCTCGCCTCGGCCGCAACGTGAACATCGGGGCGGGCACCATTACCTGCAACTACGACGGCGCGAACAAGCACCGCACGGAGATCGAGGACGACGTGTTCGTCGGGTCCAACACGGCGCTGGTGGCACCGGTCACGCTGGGCGAGGGGTCCACAGTGGGCGCCGGCTCGACGATTACCGCCGACGTTCCTCCGCGGGAGCTGGCGATTACCCGGGCCCAGCAGAAATCAATCGCCGGGTGGCAGCGACCGCGCAAGAAAAAGCCCTGAACACCAGCGAACTGGAGACGATCTAGATGTGTGGAATCATTGCTGCACTGGCGCAGCGTAACGTCACGCCGATCCTCATCGAGGGGCTGCAGCGCCTGGAGTACCGCGGCTACGACTCCGCCGGCGTCGCCATCGTAAACGACAGCGACGAGCTCAAGCGCGTGCGCGTCAAGGGCAAGGTCGCAGGTCTGCGCGACGTACTCGACGAGCTGCAGCTGAGCGGCCACATAGGCATAGCGCACACCCGCTGGGCGACGCACGGGGTGCCGAGCGAACACAATGCGCATCCGCACATCTCGCACCAGAACCTCAGCATCGTGCACAACGGCATCATCGAGAATTACGAGGAGCTGCGCGACGAGCTCGCCACCCAGGGCTATGAGTTCTCTTCGGAAACCGATACCGAGGTGGTCGCGCACCTGATCTACCACTACACGGCCGAGATGGGCAGCTACATCCACGGGGTGCGCAAGGCGGTCGCCCGCCTGCAGGGCACCTACGCCATCGTGATTCTGAACAGCGAGGAGCCGACGCGGCTGCTGGCGGTGCGCAAGGGTAGCCCGCTGCTGATCGGCGTGGGCGTCCAGGAATACTTCCTCGCCTCGGACACGACGGCGTTGATCCCGGTCACCCAGCGCTTCGTGGTGCTCGAGGACGGCGACATCGTCGACATGAACCTGGACGGATTCGTGGTCGAGGACGAGACCGGCGCCCCGGTGCAGCGCGAGGTTTTCGAAAGCGAGATGTCGGCCCAGGCGGTGGAGAAGGGCAAGTTCAAGCACTTCATGCTGAAGGAGATATTCGAGCAGCCGACCGCGGTCCAGGCAACCCTGGAAGGGCGCCTGGTCGACGACGGGCTGCGGCCCGACTGCATCGAGGGGTTGGGCGACGAGGTGCTGGCCAGGGTCAGCAACATCCATTTCGTCGCCTGCGGCACGAGCTACCACGCAGCCGCCGTGGCCCGCTACTGGATCGAACGCTACGCCGGCGTGCCCTGCAGCGTGGAAGTCGCCAGCGAGTACCGCTATCGCGACGTCCAGGTGCTGCCGAACACGTTGTACGTCACTTTGTCTCAGTCAGGCGAGACGGCCGACTCGCTGGCCGCGCTGGAGCGCGCCAGGAGCAACCCCAACATCCTGACCACCCTGGTCATCTGCAACGTGGCCGAGAGCTCGATGGTGCGCATGGCCGATGCGCACTTGTTGACCCGCGCGGGGCCGGAAATCGGCGTTGCCAGCACCAAAGCCTTCACCACGCAGCTTGCCGCATTGCTGTTGCTGACGATCGGTCTGGGCAGGCACAAGGGCCTGGCGCCGGAGCGGATACGCGCGATCGTCAGTGAGCTGCACGCGCTGCCGGACCTGCTGCGGCAGGTGTTCGCGCTGGAGGACCGGATTCGCGAGCTGGCGGTGGATTTTGTGGAGAAACAGCACGCCATCTTTCTCGGCCGGGGCCCGTTCTACCCGATTGCGCTCGAAGGTGCGCTCAAGCTCAAGGAAATCTCCTACATTCACTGCGAAGGCTATCCGGCCGGCGAGCTGAAGCACGGTCCGCTGGCGCTGGTCGATTCCGAGATGCCGGTGGTGGCGGTGGCACCCAACGACGGGCTGCTGGAAAAGCTGAAGAGCAACATCGAGGAAGTGCGCACGCGCGGTGGCCGGTTGTACATCCTGGCGGAGGAATCGGCCGCGATCCAACCGGGCGACGGCATCTCCATGGTGCGCATGCCGCGCTGCGCAGAAATCGTGGCGCCCGTCGTCTACAGCGTGCCCCTGCAGCTGCTTTCCTATCACGTCGCGGTGATGCGCGGCACCGACGTCGATCAACCGCGCAACCTGGCGAAATCGGTTACTGTCGAGTAGCGCGGGCGGCGCTTCCCCTAAAAAAACGCCGCCCGGGTGGGCGGCGGTCGTTCACGGCCGGGCCGGACGCGCAGCTAACGGCGCGCCTGCAGAATGTACAGGCCTTTGAGCAGGTTCAGCGCTTCATAGAGTTCGTAGTCGGACTCGGCCAGCGTCATTCTACCGCTGTTCGCCGTTTCGGCGTCGCCGTCGGCATTGCCGTCCTCGTCGAGGTTTTCCAGATGCCCGCTCAGGCTGGATTCCTTGAGCGGTTCGATCTCATCCGCGCTCGCGTCTTTCGCCGCAATCGTCAGCCGCGCCGTGGAGATATCGGGCGTCACACCCTCGGCCTGAATCGAGCGCCCGGACGGTGTGAAATAACGGGCGGTCGTCAGCTTCACTGCGCCGCCGTTCGGCAGATCCTGAATGGTCTGCACCGACCCCTTGCCGAACGTCTTCGCGCCGAGAATCACGGCCCGCTTGTGGTCCTGCATGGCGCCGGCGACGATCTCCGAGGCCGAGGCCGAGCCGCCATTGACCAGCACCACCAGTGGTGCGCCGTCGAGCACGTCGCCGGGCGTCGCGTTGTAGCGCAGGCGCGAGTCATCGATGCGCCCTTCCGTGTAGACGATCAACCCCTTTTCGAGGAAAGCATCGGAGATGCCCACGGCCGCCGACAGCACGCCCCCGGGGTTGTTGCGCAGATCGAGCACCAGCCCGCGCAGCGCCGCGCCGTTCTGCTTTTCCAGCCGCTCGACTTCCTTGAGCAACCCCTGGGGGCTGCGTACCTGGAAATGTGAAACGCGCACGTAGCCGAAGCCGTCCTCGAGCATGCGGCTGCGCACGCTGCGCACTTTGATTACGTCGCGGGTGATGTTCACCTTGAAAGGTTTATCCACGCCCTCCCGAACCACCGTCAGCACGATCTCGCTGCCCGGCTTGCCGCGCATTAGCTTGACGGCGTCGTTCAGGCTCATGCCCTTCACCGGCTTTTCGTCGAGACGGATGATCAGATCACCGCTCTTGATCCCGGCGCGTTGCGCGGGCGTGTCGTCTATCGGCGCGACCACCTTCACGAAGCCGTTCTCCATCCCCACTTCGATCCCGAGCCCGCCGAACTCGCCCGAGGTGCCGATGCGCAGCTCCTTGAACTCCTCGCCGTCCAGGTACGTGGAATGCGGATCCAGCCCGGTGAGCATGCCGCGAATCGCGTTCTCGAGCAGCACCTTGTCCTCGATTTCCTCAACGTAGTTGTTCTTGACACGGGTGAACACGTCCGTGAACGTGCGCAGTTCCTCGAGCGGCAACACACTGTTGGGATCTTCGCGCGTGGCGAGTACCGAATGACCGATTGCCAGCAGGTAGCCGCAGGTGAGTGCGGTGGCCGCCAGGGTCAGGCTACGCTTGCTAATGCTCATGCAAGTCTCCGGGCGCAGAGCGCCGCAATAAGTTATCTAGTGTAACACCCCTGGGTAGTTTCGGGTGTTAACTGGCCGCGGCTTGCGAGAAGCGGCGGGTGAGCCAGCGCTGCGGGTCGATCGGCCTGCCGGCCTGGCGGATCTCGAAGTAAACACCGCTGCTACTCTGACCACCGGAATCGCCAACGGTTGCGATGATTTCCCCCGGCTCCACCCAGTCGCCCGTGTCTTTGAGCAGGCTCTGGTTGTAGCCATAGAGGCTCATGTACCCGTCGTTATGGTCGATGATGGCAAGCAGACCCAGGCCGGGGAGCCAGTCGGCGAACACTACCTGGCCGTGATAAACCGCACGTACGTTGTTCCCGTTGGGCGCAGCAATTAATATGCCACGCCATTTGAGCTGGCCGATCCCGCGCGGGGTGTCGTAACGCCTGACGATCTCGCCTTTCGCCGGCCACGACAGCATCCCCTTCAGAGTGCGAAACGGCCGGTGCACCAGCGGCGCGTCGGGGATGTCCGTGAGCAGCTCCTGGAGCGAGCGCAGCAGTTCTTCCAGGCGTGCGCTGTCCTCGCGCAGCCGGCGCAGCCTGTGCCCGCCGCTGGCGAGCTCACGGTCGATGCTGACGACCAGCGCGGCACGTCGGTCACGACCGCTCTGCAGGTTCTTCTGCTCGGCGATCAGGGCCGAGCGCGAGCGCTCCAACGCCGCGCGGGCGTTCTCGATCTCCCGCACCACCGTGCCGAGCTCCCGCATCGCACTGCGTGCGGTTTCGATCGCTGACAGGCGCGCGTCATTAAGGTAGCGCGCGTACGTGAGCACGCGGCTCACCAGCCCCGGGTCCTGTTGATTGAGCACCAGCTGCAGTATCTGCATGCGCCCGACCCGGTGTGCGGCGACCACCTGAGTGCGCAGATTGTGGCGATGCAGACCGAGGCGTTCACGCAGCGCGCGGCGTTTCGCGCCAAGCGTTTCAAGCTGTCGCTGATAGTCGTCCAGCTGCACGCGCAGCGCCGCCACTTCCTGCGCGAGCCTGGCCAGCTGAAGCTCCGCGTCGCGCAGCTCGCGCAGCGTCGAAGACTTGTCGAGGGCCTGCGTGCTGAGACGCTGCTCGAGCGCCGAGATCTCGTTGCGCAACCGCTGCAGCTCGCGTTCGTGCCGTTCACGATCGGTCTGAGCCGCGCTGCCGCCGGTGGCCACAAACAGCCCAAAACAGACCAGGATTGTCAGAAACTTACCCACGCTGAGTCGGCGGTGGTTACGCAGGCAGGGTAGATGCATCGTCGGAACGCGGCGCGGACGTGTGCCGCTAGTATAACTTTTTGCTAATATACTGATTTGCGCGGCCGCCTGTCCCGGGTTGGACGGATGGTAGCAGAAGTCGAAGCGCTGCTCGCCCGCGAGGAGGACATCGAGCGCGCGGCGCGTTCGCTGAAAGCGATTTCGCACCCGGTGCGGTTCAGGATTCTGTGCACCCTCGGCGAGGACGAAATCAGCGTCCAGGAGATAGTCGAGCAGGTCGGGACGTCGCAGAGTAACATCTCGCAACACCTGGCAATTCTGCGCGATAAGGGTATCCTCGCCTCGCGCAAGCGGGCCAACCGCGTGTTCTACCGGATTGGCGATGCGCGCACGTTGCAACTGCTCGGCATGATGCACGAGGTTTTCTGCGGCAAGGTCGCTTGACCGGCGCTGCGGAGCACACGGGCCGGCCGGCCGGTTGTCCAGTTACGAGCCGTTGCGGGAATATCGCTTGGACCAGTACCTAGAGTTTGTCAAGAACCATCCGCTGCTGATCGGCGCCTTCGCGGTCACCGCCGCGATGATCGCGTTCGTCGAAATGCAGCGGCGTCTGCGCGGCGGCAAGGACGTCACTCCGTCCGCGGCGGTGCGTCTGCAGAACGACGACGGCCTGTTCATCGACGTGCGCGACATCGGCGAGTACAAACGGGGCCACCTGCTGAATGCAAAGCACGTCCCGCTCAAGGAACTCGCGGATCGGCTGCAGGAGCTGGAGAAGTACAAAGACCGACCGGTGATCGTCTATTGTGGAAACGGCATGCGGACGGGAAAGGCTTGCAGCATGCTGAGCAAGGGCGGTTTCAAGCAGGTGTTCAGTCTCGCCGGCGGTCTGGCCGCGTGGGAGAAGGCCAACCTTCCCGTCGCCACCAAGTAGCGGCGTTTGCCTCGCGCATCGAACTGCCGGGTATTACGGGGCGGCCGCCCGGCGCCGGCTTACCTTCCGTGCAACATGCAGGTATAGAAAAGCGACAGATGAACGAGCAAGACCAAGACGTGCCGCTGCCCGGGGCCGCCGGCGAAGGCCAGGTATTCGAGATCACCCGGATCTACCTGAAGGACGTGTCTTTCGAATCGCCACTGACGCCGCAGCTGTTTACCGGGCAGGTCAGTGAAAGTCCGGAGTTCAACGTGCAGCTCAACGCGCAGAGCCAGGCTGCGGGTGACGACCTGTATGAAGTCGTGCTGTCCGTCACGGCGAGCGCGCAGCTCGGGTCGCAAACGGCCTGGCTGGTCGAGATCAAGCAGGCCGGGGTGTTCAAGATCGCCGGGTTCGAGCGCGCCGAGCTCGCGCAGATGCTTGGCAGCTTCTGCCCCAACACACTCTACCCGTTCGCCCGCGAGGCGGTCGCCGATCTGATCAACAAGGGCGGTCTGCCGAGCTTTTATCTGGCGCCGATCAGCTTCGACGCGCTGTACCAGCAGCACGTGGAAAAGCTCCGCCGTGAATCGGCGGCGCCGGAAGACGCAGGCTGAACGCCACGGTGGGATGCCGATGGCCGACCACAGGACGCTGGCGGTGCTGGGCGCGGGCTCCTGGGGCACCGCGCTCGCAGCGGCGCTGGCCGGTAACGGTCATCGGGTAACCCTCTGGGGCCGCGACGCTGCGACCATGCAGGCGCTTTCGAAGAACCGCGAAAACGCCCGCTATCTGCCGGGCATTCGCCTGCCGGAATCGCTGCGCTTCACCGACCGGCTCGCCGAGGCGCTGCAGGGCAGCGATGCGGTGGTGGCGGCCGTGCCCACCTCGGCGTTCCGCGCCCTCCTGCGCCTGCTGGCCCGGGCCGGCCCGCCCACCGCCCTGGTGTGGACCTGCAAGGGACTGGAGGCCGGTTCGGGCAAGTTCATGCACACGCTGATCGAAGAGGAGCTGCCCGAGGACACGCGGTGCGCCCTGCTCTCCGGGCCGACCTTCGCGGCGGAAGTGGCGCGCGGCCTGCCGGCGGCCACCAGCGTCGCCGCGAGCGATCTCGCCTTTGCCACGCGGGTTGCGGCCTGGTTCCACAGCGAATCGCTGCGCGCCTATCCCAACGACGACGTGCTCGGCGTAGAGCTCGGCGGCGCGGTGAAAAACGTGCTTGCGATCGCTGCGGGCATCGCCGACGGGCTGGCGTTCGGCGCCAACGCGCGCGCCGCGCTCATCACCCGTGGCCTGGCGGAGATCATGCGGCTCGGTGAGGCCCTCGGCGCGCGCCGCGAGACGCTCATGGGGCTGGCCGGTCTCGGCGATCTGGTGCTGACCTGCACGGACGACCAGTCGCGCAACCGGCGCTATGGGCTGGCGCTGGCGCAGGGGCTGGACAGCGACGCTGCGCTGGCGAAAATCGGGCAGACCGTGGAGGGTGTTACAACCGCTCGCGAAATCTGCGCGCTGGCCGCGGCCCACAACGTGGAGATGCCGATTGCCGAGCAGGTGTGCAAAGTGATTCACGAGCAGACTGCGCCACGTGAGGCGGTGCAGAGCCTGCTGCGGCGTGGCCTGACCAGCGAGTAACCGCACTTCGCCCGGCGCCCGTGCACACGGGCAACGCACGCTGCGAGCAATAGCACCTCGCCGGGTGTCTATTCCCCGCCCTCGAACGCCAGCTGGCGCCACGCCTCGTAAACCGCCACTGCAACCGCGTTGGACAGGTTCACGCTGCGCGCGCCGGCGCGCATCGGCAGCCGCAGACGCTGCGACGCCGGCACACTTTGCAACACCGCCTGCGGCAGCCCCCGCGTCTCCGCCCCGAACAGCAGCGCATCGTTGCGCCGGTACCTGGCCTGCGTGTAGCGGGTCTCCCCGGAGGTGCTGAACGCGAACACCCGGACCTCGGGGTGGCGCGCCGCGAACGCGCGGTAGTCGCAGTAAACGAAAACGTCGGCCAGCTCCCGGTAGTCCATACCCGCGCGCCGCAGCTGGCGGTCTTCGAGCGTGAATCCCAGCGGCTCGATGAGGTGCAGCGAGGCGCCGGCATTTGCGCACAGGCGGATCACGTTACCGGTGTTGGGCGGAATCTCCGGTTGGTAAAGGACCACTTTGAACATGCCGGTACACCTACAGAAAGCCCCTGGAGCGCCGATAAACAGGCGAGCCGACCCGCTTCGGGTGTGCAGGCCGACGTTACCGCGTGGCTGCCATTATGCGACCCGACGCCCCGGCCGTTGAACTGGATTTGCCATTATCAGTGTAGACCTGGCATGTGGATGGTGACACGCAACAAGGGACGTAAAGGCGTCGTAGGCGTCGAGCTGCGCGGTGATGCGCTGGCGTGCGCGCACGTGAAGCGCGACGTCGGCCAGCCGGCGGTCTCGGCGTTCGAGTACCGGGCGCTCGAAGCCGGCGGCGAAGCGTCCGCGCTGTCGGCGTTCGTGCAGCGCCACGGTCTCAAGGGCGCCGACTGCGTCGGGGTGATCCCCCAGGGCGACTATCAGCTGCTGCAGGTAGAGCCGCCGGAGGTGCCGGCTTCGGAGCGGCGTCAGGCCATCAAGTGGCGGCTGCGCGAACGTATCGACTTCCCGGTTGCCGAGGCGGTCGTGGACGTGTTCGATCCGCCGCAGGGCGCTCGGCGCAGCGCCGACAACCTCAACGCGGTGGTGTGCCGCGCCGGTGTCGTGGCGCGCTGCGTCGAGACCATCCGGGCAGCCGGGCTGCAGCTGCAGGCCCTGGACATCGTGGAGCTGGTGCAGCGCAACGTGCTCGCTGCGCTCACCGAGCCCGGCAGCGCGACCGCGCTGCTGTCGTTTCAGGAGGGCGCGGGCCTGATAACCCTGGTCAAGGACGCCGAGCTGTATCTGGCGCGCGACCTCGATTACGGCCTGGCCGGCATGCGCGAGGCCGCCGCCGCCGGCGATGCAAACGCCCCCATCTACGAGTCCATCGTGCTGGAGCTGCAGCGTTCGCTGGACTACTTCGAAAGCAGCTTCGGAATGGCCGCCATCAACCGGTTGCTGGTCTATCCGCAGGGTGACGGCGTGGATCAGCTTCTGAGCTACATCGAGGGCACGCTGCCTTCACTGCAGACCGCCATTCTCGATCCGGGCCAGGTTTTCGACCGCGGCACCGCGGTTCCGCCGGGTTGTTTGAACGCGTTCGGCGCTGCCCTGCGCCAGCCGGAGGCGGCCGCCTGATGCAGACCGTCAATCTCTACCAGGAGCAGTTCCGCCCGCGGCGCATCGCGTGGCCGATCGAACGCTTTCTCACGTTCGGTGCCCTGGCCATGGTCTGCCTGTTTGCGTGGTATGCGCTCGAACGCGAACGCGTGAGCACGCTGGAAGAGACGCGTGCCGAGGCAGAGCAGCAGCTGGCGCTGTGGGACGCGCGCATTGCACAACTCGATACGCACATGGCGAAACTCAAGAGTCCCGACCAGGCGCAGCGGCTCGGCGCGCTGCGCGACGAACTGCGCGCCACGCGTGAGCTCAACCGCTACCTGAGCAACACGCTGCCGAGCAGCGCGCCGCTGTTCTCCGAATACCTCGACGCGCTCGCGCGCCGTCACCAGACGGGCATGTGGCTGACCGATATCGAGATCCTCGCCGGCGGCGAGCAGCTGCGTTTCGGAGGCAGCGCGCTCGAGGCGCAGACGGTACCCGATTTTCTGCTCGCGCTGTCCTCGGAGCTGGCGTACGCCGGGCGCACGTTCGGCAGCGTGCTGCTCAACCGGGAGCCGGATGCGGACTGGAAAGTGGACTTCGTGCTCAGCACGGCGAGTGACGAGGCAGGCTCGTGAAACCGCTGCGCAACGCCATCACCTGGATCAACGACCGGCCGCTGCGCGAACGGCTGCTGATCGGCGCGACCATGCTGGTGCTCACCGTGGCGGGCGGCGACTGGACGCTGCTGCAGCCGCTGCGAGAGAGCGAGCAGGCGCACGCCACCGAGGTCGAGAGGCTGCGCGGTGAGCTGGCGATCCGCCAGGCCAGCTTCGCTGCCAAGCTCAGTGAGCTGCAGAGTCAGGAGAAGCAGTTCGGCGAGACCGCGCTGGCAAAGCTGCGGGCCGAGATCGCGCGGCTCAGAAACGCCAGCGGCAGCCTGTCGACAATTTCTCCGACCCAGATGGTGGCGGTGCTGCACGAGATGTTCGCCAGCGACAGCGCCGTTACGCTGACCGTGGTGGAAAACGCGACACCGCAGCCGCTGGTGCAGTTGAGCACCATGATCGGCGAGCAGGAGCAGCTCACGCCGATGCTCTTCAAGCATCCCCTGACCGTCGAGTTCACCGGCAGCTACAGCAAGATCGTCGAGTTCCTGAAACGTATCGAGGCGCTGGACTGGAACCTGGCATGGGACGACATCTCGATCGTGATGCAGGACTATCCGATCGCCCGCGCGCGTATCGTGCTGCACACGCTCAGCCTGGAAAGAGGCTGGGTCGGTGCGTAGCGCGGCCCTCATCGCCGCCGTCGTGAGCGGTCTCTGGTGCGCCGATCTGCCGGCAACCACCGACGATCCCATGCGCCCCGTCATGCGTCCCGGCATCCGGGTCGAGCCGGGTGTGGAGCCGCGGCCTGCGCGGCGCCCTGACTGGGTGCTGTCATCGACGCTGGTCAGCGAGTTGCGCCGGGTCGCGGTGATCAACGGTCGTCTGGTCGGCGTCGGCGACTCGATTCTCGGCGCCCGGGTGATCGGCATCGGTGCGCGCAGCGCGCGGCTGCACTACGCCGGCCAGGAGTTACTTCTGCAGCTGGGAACGGTGCGCCTGGACAAACGCAGCGCAGACTCTGAACGCCACTGGAAACAACCATGATATCGCGGCTTCTCATTCCGTTCGTACTGCTGCATTTCGTGGGCGCCTGCGCAACATCGCAGCCGCGCCACACCGCCGACACCCCGCAGGACAACACGCTGCAACGCATTCAGCAGTCGCTGCAGTGGGACACGCGCCAGCCCGAGAAGGCCGACCCGGACGTACCCCCCGCAGTCGATTCCGCCCTGTTGCCGCCGGTGCAGTTGAACAGGGTCGCGCCGGCGAGCGAGGCTCCCCGGGAACCGCGTTTCGACCTGTCGGTGGATAACGTGGGCGCCAAGCCCTTCTTCATGGGCCTGGTGAAGGATTCGCCGTACAACATGGTCGTGCACCCGTCGGTTGACGGGACCATCAGCCTGGATCTGAAAAACGTCACCATCAGCGAGGTCATGCGCACCGTGCGCGAGGTGTACGGCTACGAGTTCGAAACCACCGGCACCGGGTTCGTGGTGCTGCCGGTGCGGCTGCGCTCGAAGATATTCCCGGTCAGCTACGTCAACCTCAAACGGACCGGCCAGTCGACCACGCGGGTCGCCTCCGGACAGGTGTCGGATACCCAATCCGGCGGCGACGGCGAGGATTCCGAGAAAGCCACTCGCACCATCGGCAGTCAGATCGTCACTGAAACCGAGGCCAGCTTCTGGTCGCGCGTGCGTGAGAGTGTGATGGCGATCATCGGGAACCAGGAAGGCCGCAGCGTGGTGGTCAGCGCCCAGGCCGGGTTGGTCGTTGTACGCGCGATGCCGGGCGAGCTGCGCGACGTCGAAGCGTTCCTCAAGGCGGCGCAGCACAGTCTGCACAAGCAGGTCATCCTCGAAGCGAAGGTGGTCGAGGTACAACTCAGCGACGCGTTCCAGTCGGGCATCAACTGGGCGGCGCTGGGAACCAACAAGAACGGCGGGATCGCCGCAGCGCAGAGCGCGATCGTCAGCGGCGCCAGCGTCGCCTTCGACCCTGAGCTGGCGTTCGACAGCGACGCGCTGGCACTACCGGGCAGTGAGGATGATTTCGGTTTCGGCGGCTTGTTCGCCGTGGGTGCGGCGACCGATGAATTCGCCGCGCTGATCACGCTGCTGAGCACGCAGGGCGATGCGCAGGTGCTGTCGAGCCCGCGGGTGGCGACGATCAACAATCAGAAAGCAGTGATCAAAGTCGGCACCGACGAGTTCTTCGTGACCGGTGTGGAATCCACGACCACCACCGGCACGACCACGACCACCACGCCCGAGATCCAGCTCACGCCGTTCTTCTCGGGCATCGCACTGGACGTGACCCCGCACGTGACCGACGACGACGAGGTGATCCTGCATATACACCCGACTGTCAGCGAAGTTACGGACCAGACCAAGAACATCACCGTCGCCGGACAGACCCAGACCCTGCCGCTGGCTTTCAGCTCGGTGCGCGAGTCCGACTCCATCGTGCGCGCGAAGCACGGCCAGGTCGTGGTGATCGGCGGACTGATGCAGGATCGTAACCGAAGCGACAACGCCAAAACGCCGTTTCTCGGCGACCTGCCGCTGATCGGAAAGCTGTTCCAGCAGGAGCGCGATCTGTCCGCGCGTAGCGAGCTGGTTATCCTGCTGCGGCCGCTGGTGGTAACCGACGACCGCATCTGGCGGAACGAGCTGGACGAGGTTTCGCGGCGCATGGACGCCTTCCAGCCGCCGCCAGCGACGCCGTGACGACCCGAGTGCGCATGCTCACCGCCAGTCCGTGCATCACACCGCGCAGCGGAGCGGCGCATGTACGCTGAGTACTATGGCCTGCACGAGACGCCGTTCTCGCTGACGCCGGACACCAGCTACTTCTTCATGCACCAGGGGCAGCGTGAGGCGCTCAACACGCTGCGCGTGGCCCTGGAGCAGGGCGAGGGCCTGTTGAAAATCGTCGGCGAGGTAGGTACCGGCAAGACCCTGCTGTGCCGCAAGCTGCTCGCTTCGCTGGGCTCGGGGTTCCACACCGCCTACCTGCCCAACCCCGCGCTGCCGCCGACCGTGCTGCGCAGGGCGCTGGCCAAGGAGCTCGGCATTGATGTAAGCCGGGTGCGCGACCAGCACTGGCTGACGCAACAGATTCACGAACGACTGATCGAGCTCGCCGGATCCGGGTTGCGCGTGGTGCTGCTGGTCGACGAGGCGCAGGCGATGAGCGAAGAAAGCCTCGAGGCGCTGCGCCTGCTGACCAATCTGGAGACGGAAAAAACCAAGCTCCTGCAGATCGTGCTGTTCGGCCAGCCGGAGCTGGATCACAAGCTCGACAACCCCGCGCTGCGCCAGGTCAAACAGCGCATCGCGTTTTCCTGCCGGCTGCAGCCGATGGCGGTCGACGAGATCGCAGGCTATATCAGTCACCGCCTGCTGGTGGCAGGCTATCAGGGCGGGCCGCTGTTCATAGGTCCGGCGATCCGCGCCATTCACCGCTCGACCCGAGGCGTGCCGCGCCTGATCAATCTCATCTGCAACAAGGCGCTGCTGCTCGCCTACGGTAAGGGCGACTGCGTGGTGCGGCGAAAATACGTGCGCGAGGCGGTGCTCGATACCGAGGGCGCCCGGCGCGCAGGGCGCGCCTGGCTGACCTGGAGCGCCGGTGCGGCGGCACTGTGCTCACTCGCCGGGGCCGGCGTCTGGGGCCTGTTGCCATGAGCGTCATCAATCAGATGCTCGAAGACCTCGAGGCGCGCCGGGCCGCCGACAAACCGGCCCTCGCCGCGCGCCAGCTGTCCTACGAGACCGGCACGCCGCGCCGAGTTCCCCGGCGCCGCTTACGGCTACTGGTCTGGGCGTTCGCCGCCGTGACCGCCGGCACGCTGCTTTACGCAGGCGGCAAGGCGGGTCACCTCCAGTCCCTGGCGCTGCTCGACGCTCCCGTGTCGCAGGCGGTCGCGGGCACGCGGAACGAGTTGCTCGAAGCGTTGCAGGACCACACGCGGGAGGCTGCGAGCGATCCTGGCAGGCCGCGCAGGTCGGCGGATCTGCATCCGCCGGAAACGCTGCGCGAGACCCCCGCCGGAGCGAGCGAGAACGCGGTCGGGGGCGAGGCCACGGCTGCGGCATCGCTGCGGCGTGCTGAGCCCGGTCCGGCGGTCCCGGCAAGGCCGCCCGCGGACTCGGCAAGCGTCCAGGCGGACCGGCAGGAGGTGCCCCGTCTGAGGCAGCGCGAGCACAAGACCATTGCGCCGGCGAAGGCACCCGTAACGCAGATTGCCGCGGCGAGCCCGCCGGCCGCGCAGACCGGAACACGCATGAAAATCGTGCCCCGTCCGCCAACCGCCGAAGCGCGCTTCGCGGAGCACCTGGCCGATGCGCGAAGGGCACTGGCGCGCCGCGACACCGTCGGTGCGCGCGAGTCCGTGCAGCAGGCGCTGCGGCTGGCGCCGGACAACGCCGCCGCTGCCGAGCTGCTGGTCGCGGTGCAGCTACACGGTGGCGATCGCGACGGCGCCATCGCCACTCTGCGCGCCGCGCTCGGCCGCGATCCGCACAACACCGCGTACGCGCAAACGCTGGCCCGGCTGCTGGCCGCGCGCGGCGAGACCGGGCCGGCACTCGAGTATCTGCGCGCCGCGCACGCGAACGGCCGCGGCGACGGTGACTACCTGGCCCTGATGGCCGCGCTGGAACGCCGCAGCGGCGATCACCAGTCCGCGGCCGCGCACTACGTCGAGGCGCTCGCCCTGAACCGCTCGGTGGCGCTCTGGTGGCTCGGCCTCGGCATGTCGCTGGAGCAGCTGCAACGGCCGGACGAAGCGCGCGCGGCGTTCCAGGAGGCGCAGCGCATCGGTGGCCTCGCGCGCGAGGTAGCTGCGTTTGTGGAGCGCCGCGTGGCCGGTCTCGAAGCATCTTCCGAAAGGTAAACGCCATGGCCCTACGCCAGAAAATCCGCATCGGCGATCTGCTCGTGGAGCACGGCGTGATCACCGGCGATCAGCTCGACATTGCCCTCAAGAAGCAGAAGACCCTGGGGCGCAAGCTGGGGCAGACGCTGGTCGAGCTCGGTTTCGTGGCGGAAGACGATATGCTGCGCCTGCTCGCGCGCCAGCTCAACATCGAACTGGTCGACCTGGCGCACTACAGCTTCGATTCGGATACCGTTCGCAAGCTGCCGGAAACGCTGGCGCGCCGCTTCCGCGCGATCGTGCTCGCCACCCGGGACAACGGCTTTCTGGTGGGGTTGGCCGATCCCACCGACATTTTCGCCTACGACGAGATCGCCAAGCTGCTGAAACGGCCGCTGCAGCTCGCCGTGGTGCGCGAGTCCGAGCTGGTGCGCACGTTCGACCTGGTGTACCGCCGCACCGAGGAGATCAGCCACCTGGCCGAAGAGCTGGGCCAGGAGCTCAGCGACAGCGACATCGATCTCGAGCGCCTGGTGCAGCAGGAAGACGCCGTGGACGCGCCGGTGGTCAAGCTGCTTCGCTCGCTGTTCGAGGACGCCGTGCAGGTCGGCAGCTCCGACGTGCACATCGAGCCCGACGAAACGGTGCTGCGTCTGCGCCAGCGCATCGACGGCATGCTGCACGAGCAGGTGATGAACGAGAGCCGCATCGCCCCGGCGCTGGTATCGCGCCTTAAGCTGATGGCGGGTCTCGATATCTCGGAGAAACGTCTGCCGCAGGACGGGCGTTTCAACATCCGCGTGAAGAACCGCAGCCTCGACGTGCGCCTCTCGACCATGCCGGTGCAGTTCGGCGAATCCGTGGTCATGCGCCTGCTCGACCAGAGCAGCGGGATTCTCGACCTCGAGCACCTCGGCATGCCGGAGGCGCTGCTCAAGCGCTTCCGCGCCAACGTCCAGCGCCCGCACGGCCTGGTGCTGGTAACCGGACCGACCGGCAGCGGGAAGACCACCACGCTGTATTCCGCGCTGAAGGAGATCAACACCCCGGGCAAGAAGATCATCACCGCCGAGGATCCGGTCGAGTACCGGCTGCCGCGCATCAACCAGGTGCAGGTCAAGCCCAAGATCGGTCTGACCTTCCCCATCGTGCTGCGCACGGCGCTGCGCCAGGACCCGGACGTGATACTGATCGGCGAGATGCGCGACCAGGAAACCGCGGAGATCGGTCTGCGCGCTGCGATGACCGGCCACCTGGTCGTTTCCACGCTGCACACCAATGACGCTGCCACCACCGCCGACCGGCTGCTCGACATGGGCGTGGAGGGCTTCATGCTCGCCTCGTCGCTGCGCGCGGTGCTCGCCCAGCGTCTGCTGCGGCGTGTGTGCTCCTCCTGCGCGCGGCCGCAAGCGCTAAGCGAGCACGAGAAGGACTGGTTGCAGGTCACCGGCAAGCATCGGGACGGCGCCGATTTCCTCACCGGCGACGGGTGCCCGCACTGCAACGGCACCGGGTACAGCGGCCGGGTGGGCGTGTACGAGCTGCTGGAGCCCAACGCCGCCATGCTGGCGGCGCTGCGGAGAGGCGACTCGGCCGCATTCGCCCACGCCACCGAAGTAGACTCGAGCTACCGTCCGCTGACCGACTATGCGCTGGATCTGGCGGCGCAGGGCATCACCACGCTGCAGGAAGTCTGGCGTATCACCAGCGAGATCGAGGAACAGCCCGTGGTCAGGCCGGTGCGGCGGGACCCGGCCCGGGACACCGCCACGGTAGTCTGACATGGCGAGCTTCAAGTACCGTGGCCGCAGCGTAACCGGCGCAGCCGTCGAGGGATTGCTCGACGCCGCCAGCGCGGATGCCGTGGTTGCGCAGCTGAACGCCGCCGGCGTCACGCCGGTCACGATCGAGGATGCCGGCACTGCCGCCGGAACCGGCGGCATGTCGCTGCGCAGGTTGTCCACCCGCACACCCAGCCGCCAGGAGCTCGCGCTGTTCTGCCGTCAGCTGTATGCGCTGGTCAAGGCCGGCGTGCCGCTGATCCGCGGCCTGTCGCAGCTCGCCGAGACCAGCCGTGATCCGCTGGCCTCGACCATCCGCGAGGTGCTCGAGGACCTGGAGTCCGGACGCGACCTCGCCGGCGCACTGGCCCGTCACCCGCGCACCTTCAGCCCGCTGTTTCTGGCCATGGTGCGCGTGGGTGAGGTGTCCGGCCATCTGGAGGAGGCGCTGCTGCAGCTGAATGTCTACCTGGACCGCGAGATAGAAACCAGCAACGCCATCAAGACCGCGCTGCGCTACCCGGCGACCGTGCTGGTGGCGGTCGTGATCGCGGTATTCATTATCATGACCAGTGTGATCCCGAAGTTCGCCTCGTTCTACGAGAAGAACGGCCTCGAGCTGCCGCTGGCAACCACCGTGATCGTGGCGGTCGCGCAGTTTTTTGCCGACTACTGGTACCTGGTGGTGGCGCTGGTGGGCGCCGGCGTGGTGCTCGCGGTGCGTCATTTGAACACCGAGCGCGGGCGTCTGTGGTGGGACCGCACCAAGTTGCGCCTGCCGCGTATCGGTTCGCTGATCCTGCGCGCCACGCTGTCGCGTTTCGCGCGCGCGTTCGCGATGAGCATGCAGGCCGGCGTGCCCATTCTGCAGGCGCTGGCGGTGACGGCGCGCGCCGTCGACAACGAGTACGTTGCCGCGAAAGTCGTCGGCATGCGCGAGGGCATCGAGCACGGAGAAAACCTGCCGCGCATCGCGATTCGCAGCGGTGTATTCACGCCGCTGGCGGTGCAGATGCTTACCGTCGGCGATGAAACGGGGCAGCTGCCGGAGATGCTCGACGAGGTCGCGGCGTTCTACGAACGCGAGGTCGACTACGACGTGAAGCGGCTCAACGCCTTGATCGAGCCGCTGCTGACCGTCGCCATGGCCGGGCTCGTGCTGATCCTGGCATTGGGTGTGTTTCTGCCGATGTGGGACCTGGCGCAGATGGCGGGCCCGTGATGCAGGGCGACCTGCGCAACTACCGGCGGGCGCATTTTCTCACCGCGCTGGCGGTGGTGGCGCTGCTGTTCGCGGTCTTCATGCAGCGCGTGACGCGCCTGTCGGCGGAGGCCGAGCGGGTGGCGGCCGAGCAGTCCGTGGTCGCCATCAGCACGCTGCTAACGCAGATCGTGGTGAAGCATGCGGTGCGCGGAAAGCTAAATGATTTGCACACCTTTGCCGATACCAATCCCATGAGACTCGTTGAGACTCAACTTGGCGCTGTGCCGGATAACTACGCGGGCGAGGTACACGGCACGCAGCTCGCGCCCGCGCCGCCCGGCAGATGGTATTTCGATGTGGAGGCCGCAGCGCTGGTGTACGGCTACATCAGTCGTGAGGCGCAGCTGCGCCTGAAGCTCAAGGTAGATTTTTCCGATAGCAACGCCAATGGCATTTTCGACCCCGGTACGGATCGTGTCACCGGTCTTCACCTCCAGCGGTCGATGATCGAAGGTCGGATTTTTGGAAACGACATGACTAGTAAGCGAGGTTTAACGTCATGAACACAGTACGCAGCCGCCAGGGCGGTTTCACTCTCATCGAACTGATCGTCGTGATCGTATTGCTCGGCATTCTGGGCGCAGTGGCGACGGCGCGCTTCCAGGACCTTTCCGGCAGCGCCAACGCCGCTGCGCTGGAAGGCGTCACGGCCGAAATCCAGAGCGCCTCGGCGATCAACTACGCGGCGGCCGTTATCCCCGGCGGCCCCGGCGCGGACGTGACGATTTCGGTCGCGCCGGACAACGTCTGCAACACGGTAATCCCAGGGTTGATGCAGAGCGGCGCGATACCCACGGGCTATACCACCGCGGGTAACGTGGCGCCGGCATGTGCTGCAGCGGGCGATTCGGTCGTGTGCGTGGTCACCCAGGCCGCCACCACCAACACGTCGAACGTGAACCTGCTCTGCACCGGTCCGTAGTGGAACAGGCGGCCCGGCCCCGGGCCGGGCCGCCTCGTCTACCCTCACAACCGCAGCTTTCGTCGTGAGTATGTGCAGGGCGAGGTGCGGCGGCTTCACGCTGGTTGAGCTCGTCGCAATCCTGATCGTCGCCGGTATCGTTTCCGTGGTGGCGCTCGGCCGGGTGTCGAACAACGAGGGGTTTGCGGCGCGTGCTTTCGCTCAGGAAGTACGTGCCGCGCTGCGTTTCGCACAGAAGTTCGCGGTCGCCTCGGGCTGCGAGGTGCAGGCCTCGGTGGACGGCGCCGCCGACAGCTACGACCTGCAGCTGCGTGCCGATGCCACCGGTCCGGCGGCCAGCTGCCTGACGGCCAGCGGCGCCTTTGCGGGCAACCCGTTGCGCAACCCGCAGAGCGGCGGCGCCTTCACCGGTGTCGCGCCGGCCGGCGTGGACGTCAGCGGTTCGCTGAGCGTGATCTTCGATGCCGCGGGCGAAGTCGCGAGCGGGGGAACGGTTAACGTCGCGGGCGAGGCGGTCGGTGTGACGGCGCCCGGCGGTCTGGTTCAGTGACGTACCCGCCTGCCATGCCGCGATACAGGCGTCAGCGGGCCTTTACGCTGATCGAGATGATCGTGCTGCTGGTGGTGATCGCCATCAGCGTGACCGCTCTGTTCGGGGTGTTCATGAAGTCGAGCGCATCGAGCGCCGACCCGCTGCTGCGCGAGCAGGCGGTGGCCATCGCGCAGGGCTATCTCGAAGAAGCATTGCTCAAGGCGTTCCAGGACCCGGACCAGGCTGAAACGGGCACCTGCGAGGAGGTTACCCGCAGCGATTATGACGACGTGCCGGACTACAACTGCGTGAACGACATCAACGGTGCGCGCGACATGTTCGGTGCTACGCTGGCCGGGCTGGAGGCATACAACGTCACTGTCACGGTGAGCGACGTCAACCTGGGCGCCGGCGTCAACCTGGCGGCGGCGCGGCGCGTGCAGGTGACGGTCACGCACGACGCGGTGGGCGACCTGACGCTGCAGCTGGTCGGCCACCGCGCGTTGATCAACTGAGCGTTTCGCATGCGCGGCTTCACTTTGATCGAGGTGCTCACCACGCTGGTGCTGCTGAGCGCGCTGGCGGCGCTCGGCATGGGGTTGATCGTGCGCCCCGCGCAGAGCTTCAGTGAACAGGCGCGCCGCTCGCAGCTGATCGATCTGGCGGATACCGCGTTGAAGCGGATGGCGCGCGACGTGCGCCACGCGCTGCCCAACAGCGTGCGCACGCAAACTGCCGGCACGCGCACCGCGCTCGAGTTTCTGCACACTTCGGGAGGCGGCCGCTACCGCGCACAGCTCGAAGCCGACGCCAGCGGCGATCCGCTGGTCAACGGCGCCGCCGACACCTTCGACGTGCTGGGCACGCTGCTGGTCAACGGCACGGTGGACACCGGACCGGCCGGTCAGGCCAGCTGTCTCAGCGATCTCGCCGACTGCCTGGTGATTTACAACACCGGGCTCGGGCCCGGCGACTTCAACGCTTACCAGGGCGACAACATCGCCACATTGACCGCCGTTGCCCCGGGCCAGCTCAGCTTCGACAACGGCGCCGGATGGTCGTTTCCGTTCGTGATCCCGCCGACCGCGGAGCAGCGCTTCTACATCGTCGACACGCCGCAGAGTTTCGTCTGCGACACGGCCACCCGCGAGCTGCGCCGATTCACGGGCTATCCGATCGGTGCCGCGCAACCGATTACCGACGCCGATTTCGGCACTGCCGGGGATCTGCTCGCCAGCAACGTGGCCAGCTGTCAGTTCACCTACAATCCCGGCGCCGGCTTCCGCCACGGCCTGGTGACCGTGCGCGCCGTGGTCGACGACCCGGGCAGCGGCGAGCGCGTAGCCCTGTTGCACCAGGTGCACGTGATCAACGTGCCATGAAGCGCGGCGCGCAACGCGGCATCAGCGTGCTGCTGATCGTGTTTCTGCTGGGCGCGGCCTCGCTGCTCGGGCTGGCTGTCGCCACGCTGTCGGGCACACAGCATTTCGCGGCGGCCTGGTCGGCGCGGGCGGCGCAGGCCTACTTCGCGGCGCGTGCCGGGATGCAGTACGCGGCCGCGCGGATCACCGCAGGCGCCGGCTGTGCCGGGATCACCCCGTCGCAGAGCATCGACGGGTTCACCGTCACGGTGACCTGCAGCATCAGCGGCACGTTCAACGAGGGCGCGGCCACCGGCTACAGCATCTACGACCTCGGCGCGACCGCCAGCGGCGGGCGTTTCAGCGCGCCGGATGTCGCCAACCGTCGCCTGCAGGCGACGCTCAAGTTCCCATGAAGCGGGCTCGCTTCCTGCTCGCGGCGGTTGCCGCGCTGGCGCTGCTCACCTTCGGCAGCCCGCTGCAGGCCGCAGTCGTGTCCAGCGTTCAGTCGGGCAGTCTCACGATCACCACGCAGGGCACCACCACGGTCAGTATCACCGCGGTCAACCCGGCGCGCAGCATTGTGTTTTTCTCGACGCGCCACAACGACAACCGCCCTGGCGGATCGATGCTGCGCGGCCGGCTGGCCTCCGGCACCGCGCTCGAGTTCGTGACCGTGCGCAATGCGACCTTCACGGTGCAGTGGTACGTGGCCGAGTTCGCCAGTGGCGTGAGCGTGCAGCGCGGTTCGATCAATCAGACCTCGAGCACGCTCAACGTCGGTATCACGCCGGTCGCCTCGCTCGCTCAGGCGTTCGTAACCTGGTCGAAAACCCCGGTCAGCAACGACGTGGTGTGGAGTGAGGACGACCCCCTCATCGCGGACCTCACGACGCCGGGCAACCTGCAGATCCGGGTCAACAACCCTCACAGTGGGCACGTCATCTGGTGGCAGGTGGTCGAGTTCACCAACCCGGCCGATATCCGTGTGCAGCGCGGAACTGCGTCACTGACCGGCAACGCCACCCAAACGAGCGTCGGTATCGGCGCGGTCAACCCGGCCAGCAGCTTTCTGCTCGCTGGTTTTCGCACGTCCGGCAGTGGCAGCGACATTGACGAGCGCATGATCTCAGCGGAATTCCGTAACGCTTCGGCTGTCCGTTTCCGACGCTACGACAGGGGCGATGACATTACCGAGATCGGCTGGCAGGTGGTGGAACTGCTGGACGGCTCGACGGTGCAGCGCGGCAGGGCAAACTTCAACAACAACGCGACCACTGTCAATGCGGGCATCTCTACGGTCGACCTCAATCGAAGCCTGGCATTCGCATCCGTGCAGGCGGCTGCCGGGCAGAGTCTCGGCCGTACCGCTTACGACAGTGACGATGTCATCGGCTATGGTTCCGCCACGCTGGCACTGGCTCCTTCGCAGCTGCAGTTACAGCGCGCAGTGGGCGGTGCTAGCGCCCGCATCAACTGGTTTGTCGTGGAATTCAACGGCGCGGCCGCGCCGCTGACGCCGGTGGCGGACTGGCGCTTCGACGAGGCTGCCTGGGACGGCAGCGCCGACGAGGCGCAGGACAGCAGCGGTAACAACTTCCACGGCTTCGCCAGCAACACCAACCCGGTGCCCGGTCTGCTGTGCAACGCTGCCGATCTCAGCGCCAACTCGACCACCGATTACCTCGACATGAACGCGGGCGCGATGAACGGCCTGGGCGATTTCACCGTAGCCGTGTGGGGGCAGACGACCAACACCGCCGATTCCAACATCGTGTCCGCGGCGCGCGGCAACACCTCGCTGCAGGCGAACGAAGCGGTCATGTACTTTGACGGCGGTAACCGCTTCTGGCCGACCATCACGGATTCACCGTTCGATTTCAGCACCCGGTTCAACATCGGCGCCATCAACACCGGCGCCTGGCGGCATCTCGCCTGGACCCGCGAGACCGCGGCGCGGCGCAGCTGCTTCTACCTCGACGGGGTGCTGCAGGGGTGCACTACGCACCCGGACGCGAACGACAGTAATCCTCTGGTCGTGGTGCCCGGTGGCCTTATCATCGGCCAGGACCAGGACTCGCTCGGCGGCAGCTTCGACATCAACCAGGACTGGGAGGGGCTGCTCGACGAGCTGCTGATCTTTCCCCGCCTGCTCACGCCGGGCGAGATCCAGACGGTGCGCAACAACCATCTGGCCGGCAACAACTGGGACGGTACGCCGCGGGTCTGCGCGGTGCTGACGCAGCTGCAGATTACCGTAGCACCCGACGCCAGCACCTGCGTGCCGGCGAGCGTCACGGTGCAGGCGCTGGACGGTGGCGGCAACCCGCTAACCGGCTACACCGGCACGATCGATCTGTCGACGTCCACCGGCAACGGCAACTGGGCGGTCAGCGCCGGCAGCGGCACCCTGGTACCGGATCCCGATACCGACGATGACGGCGCGGCCAGCTATACGTTCGTGGCGGCCGACTCGGGCAGCGTGACGTTGGACCTGAGCAACGCGCGCGCCGACGATCTCACCATCACCGCGCAGGACACCGCCGCGGGGGTAAGTGCCACCAGCGGCCTGGTGAGCTTCCGCGACAACGCGTTCGTGATCGCCAACAGCGAGTTCCCCTACCCGGTGGCCGGCCGCGACCACGCCTTCGACGTCGCGTTGTGGCAGCGCGATACGAGCCTCGCGGTGCCGGACTGCCAGATCGCCACGGCTTACACCGGGGTGCAGGCGCTGGACGGCTGGTACGATCCCGGCGCCGCACATCCGGCGGGTGCCGCCGCCCCCGCGCTCGAGCAGGGCGGCACGCCTTATCCGCTTGGCCAGGGTGTGGCTGCTGCAACACCGGTGATGCTGACCTTCGTCAACGGCGTCGCGACCATCAGCTTGCGCACCACCGACGTTGGTCGGTACACGTTCACCCTGCGCGACGACACCGGCACGTTCGCGACCTCGACGTTCAGCGGATCCAGCGCCACGCTCACCGTGCGTCCGTTCGGCCTGGCTATCACGGGGATCGCGGCCGCCGGCCCCAACCTCGGCGGCACGACGCCGGGCGGTGAGCTGTTCAACGCAGCGGGCGCGGCGTTCCGTGCCCGCTTCGAGGCGGTGCTCTACGGGGCCGGAGATCCGCTGGACGTGAACGGTAACCCGACCTCCTGGGTTACGCTGGAAGACAATGCCGCCGCGCCGTCGTTCGCCTGGGACACGCAGCTGAGTGCCGTGCTGAACACGCCGGCGGCCGGTGTGGGCGGCGCGCCCGGCGTGCTCGACCGGCCGGGCGGCACGCAGATCGATGCCGTCGATTTTGCGCTGGGCAGCGCCACGCCCACCGACTTGCGCTACAGTGAGGT
>JAHELT010000208.1:0-4615 GCA_024644045.1 Chromatiales bacterium
GGTATGGACGCAGCGTTGAACCAGCCCATCAGGGTGAGACCGCTTCCTGACACATCGAACGTTCCGACATCAACGTAGTCGTCCACCCCATCCAGATCGAGGCCGCCATCGAGGTAACCCGTTACCCGGGCCGGGTCACTCACCAGGGTGCCGTGATGCCCGCCCTCGGAGTCGAGCGCGGTGGAACCGCTGGTTTCGTCCAACTTCCAGTGAGCGACGGGCCCGGCGCCATAACCGGCAGCCCACTCGATCGCGCGCTGCATGATAGTTCGGCCGTCCGCGTTGAGCGCGCTGAAATCGTCCCCCCAGGGCACTTGCACCCGTCGCCCCGCCGCGTTCCCGCTGTCGTACAGGGCGCCTCCGGTTTCGATGGCCAGCAGCACGCTCAGGGAACCGGCTTCGCCGAGCACCTGTAGGTCGGGCGCCAACGTAGAGCCCGCCCCGGTATAGACGTCGTACGCGGGATCAAATAGAGCCACAGCACCCAGGCCGAACCCCGATGTAATATAGTGCGCATCATTTACGACATTCATGTCGTTGAACAAACCCGACCCGTTGCCGGAAGCGAGCCCCAACTCGTCACCGATGAGATACTCCTCATTCACGATACCGATGGTCGCGTCCCTGAGCTTGTCGCCAAGCGTCTGGGCAGCGATCTCCTGAGACACATAAACCACCTCGGCCAGCGCCACAGCGGCGTCGTAGTCCCCTTGCGTAGCGCCATCATCGATCAGGGTGACTCTGTAGCACCAGGACTCCATCAAGGTCTGGCGTGCGGTTTCCTGGCTGGTTGGACTACTGCCATCACTCACCACCATCAAGAGCGGCGTGTAACTGCCGCAACCGGCACCTGCCGCCCACTCGATGGCACGTCTCATGAGTGTCAGGCCATCGGCATTCAACAGGTTGATATCGAAGGCATCGGTTCCCCACGGCAGTTGCACACGCCGCCCGGCGGCCGTACCTGTGTCGTACAGCTCGCCTCCTCCTCCAACAGCAGCCAGTTCGGGGCTTCCAGCGGTTTGCGCAAGTGCGTCCATGCCAGACGCGAGTGCCCCGTCCACCCTGTTGAGGGCCGTCGTGGACGAAGCGATCGTCAGAGGCCCACTGGCAAACGGTGACGTGATGTAGTGCGCAGTGTCGACGACCTCGATATCTGTCCCGCTGTAGCCGGTATGGGCGCTCGATATCCCGAATTCATCGGTCAGTGCAGTCTCCTCATTGACGACACCGATGGCGGCGTCTCTCAGCTTGGTTCCCGTATCGCTCGATGTTGCTTCTTCAGAGATATAGACCACGTCCGCGGAGGCCACAGCGGCATCGAAGTTCGCTTCGGAGTCGGCAGCTGTGATCAATGTCACGTCGTAACCCCAGGATTCGATCAACGTCTTCTTGACTGAATCCTGGGGGCCCAATGCGGTCGCGTCCGGCACCACGAACAGAAGATTTCCGGCACCACCTCCCCCGGTGTTGCCGGTCGCCCACTGAATCGCCCGCTGCACGATGAGCCGGCCGTTGTTGTTCAGGTAGTCCCAGTTGAAAGCGCTGTTTCTACCAAGTGGCAGCAATACGCGTCGGCCAGCAACGGTAGTCGTGCCGTCAATCTCACCTTCGTCATACGTATTGATCGTCGCACCCTGCCCCAGCAACACCAAACTGCCCGCTCCTCCCCAGTCCGCAAGGGTTTGCAGATCCGGTGCCTCGTACCCGGCGACGGTCACCCCCTCCATGCCGGCCGCATAGATTTCCAGATCGCCCGCAACGAAATGCTGAGTAATGTAGTGAGTGGTATCGGTGACGTTGATGCTGTTCCCGATCGGCCAGGCGCGGCTGGAGGCAATACCCAGCTCGTCGTTGAGACGCCCTTCTTCGCTTACCACACCGATGGCGACGTTGGTCAACTTCGTATCGACTTGCGTGGCAGCTACGGTGGTCGAGACGTAAACCGTGTCGTTGTTGGCGGCCAGGTTGTTAAATGCGGTCTGCGAAGCGTTATCGTCAATCAGGGTGACGGTGTAGCCCCAGGACTCGAATAGTGCTTGTTTGAATATGTCGGCGGGATCCAGGTTGGTGTCATCGCCAACCACCAGGAGCAACCTGCCTGTGCCCTGTAGAGCGAGGCAGGCTATGCCGCATTCGCAGGCATAGGTGATCGTGAGCTTTGGCGCAACGCCGACTTCGGAATCTTCCCGGGAGGCAAAATTAGCCTCTTTCAGCGCGCTGTCCGGCTTGATGAGCAACCCGAAGTTCGGCGCACCGGCGAGCCAGCGCTCCACCAGCGGTGCAATCTCCCAGCCGACCCATGTCTCGCCCCCGCTGATCGCGGTCGCGGCAACCGGCAGGGCGCTGAAATCGCCGCCGGCCGCGGTCCAGGCATTGGACCCGTCGTACGTGAACCAGGTGGCGCCATCTGCGATACCGCCCCCGCTCTTGGTGCCTTCAACCCAGCCGCGCGTTACCTGATGAACCGTGGCGCTGCCCGGCGCGTCGAGGCTCCGCAACCGCAGCTCGAGCCGCGCGGAGCGCACGGAGGCGCCTGGCGGGAGCTGGGAAACATCGAATCGGATTAGAGGGTGTTGCTGCCAATCCGACCCGTTGTCGTGCACCTGAAGATAGTCGGCGCCGCCAAAATTGCGCACGTCATAGAAAGAGTCGAGCAAGGTGTCCGCGCCCGGGTCGCTGCCGAGCTGCAGAAACAGGGTGCTGGGTGGCTGATGAGCAGGCGTGGAAGGCCGGTTGAGGGTCCGGTTGACGCCGTTGGCGAGCGTGCCGGTGGCCTGAATAGCGGCAGGCGAAGCCCGCGCACTGCCGACGACCACCTCCAGCCGAGGACGCTCGCCGGTGCTGCCTTCCCGGCTCGCATACTCACCGTCCACGCCTTCGGCCGCCGTCGCGAGCAATACACCGTAGTTGGGGGTTCCGTTGACCCAGGCCTGCACCAGAGCGGTGAGATTCACGGGCACCCACACACCGGCAAGCGGCTGCGCGGCAATCATGTTGAACGCCGCTGTGTCGAAGCCCGCATTGAACGAATCCCAGGTGACGTCACTCTCAGTCCAGTCAGCGGTGATCTGATGAACCGTCAACGGTCCTTCGGGATGCTCCTTACCGCCCTTGATGTAGAACCAGGCGGTGGCCGAATTGATGCGTGCTCCGGCAGACAGGGTCGAGAGATCAAAACGCAACAGCGCCTGTTCGGTGTTGCCACTCTCAAAGCGAATGTGCAGATCCGAAGTGCCGCCGTTGTTCTTGTCAGGGTCATCGTTACGGATCCAGGTATCCTGATCGACAGACAACGTGTAGGCCGTAGTGGCCCCCCCTGCTGTGACGCTGGCCGAATAGCTGTCACCGGCTAATGGCGTTGCCGGAACGGTGATGTCGCCACCGCAGGCGCTTTGCCGCATGCGCCACTCGGCATTTGCCAACCCGGCCTGCGCTACATAGTCGACCCGCTGCGCTTCGAGCGAGCTCGCCACCCGGTGTGTGCCCGATGCCCCTTCACGATTGACCATCACACCCACAACGGCCAGCAGCGTGATCAACAATACGACCGGCAGCAGCATGAAGCCGCGCCCGGCAGTCGGTGACATTGTGCTTTTTCGCTGCTGAGCCATCAGAGTGCGCCGCCCACGCGTACCTGGGTCTGCAGGCTGACCATCTCGCCGGTCGTCGCGCTGGTGAGTTCCAGCATGACGTCGACGAGTTGGGGTTGTCCCGCAACCGTCGGAACGCGCTCCACACGAAAGCGCGTGACGTTCGCCGCGATTTCATGCGTGACGAAATCACGACCGTCGACAGGGCCATCCGGTATGCTAATGCCGTCCTCGTTCCAGGGCACCGGCATGCGTTCCATCAACGTGTCGCCACTCAGATAAAAAACGATCGGATCGTACGGATCGTCGAAACTCCCGCCGTCTTCGTCATCGTCGTCGTTCGCACCCTCGTCGATACTGCCGTCGCCGTCGTCGTCGACGCCGCAGGCCCCCGGACAGCCGTCGCCGTTGTTGTCAGACGGCGGGTCTTCGTCCACGCTGCCGTCGCCATCGTTGTCTACACCGTCGACAGGTTCTTCGTTGTCAGTTCCATCCTCGTCGTCCTCCGCCCAGGTCGAGCCGTCGTCCACATCGCCGTCACCGTCGTCATCGATGAGCATGATTCCCGGGAGGAAATCGTGGTGGTTGTCATTCGGCAGGTCCTCGTCGATCAGACCATCCCGATCATCGTCGGCATCCGGGAAGCCGTCGAAGTCGAGATCGACGTACGCCGGCAGCGTGACGGCAAGCACGGCCGTCGCGAGCGCGCTGTCGCCTATCGGCGGCGAGGGTGGAATGGTTTCCTCGCGGATGTGCTCCGGCCAATTGGTGTTGGGGTTATCGGCAAGCGGCAGCAGCAGGCGTCGTGAGTGACTCACAGCGCGCATCATGCGCTGCATCGCAAACTCCGCATCACGCGTGAGCGAGTTCTGCGCAGAGACCTGCTGGTACGAGTGCAGGGACTCGCCCACGACGCCGCTCATGGCGGCAATCACGATCGCCCCGATCGTCACCGCGAGCAGCAGCTCGACGAGCGTGAAACCAGCGGCCTTGCGCGACTGCACGATATCGCGGTGCACATG
>JAHELT010000208.1:4671-7493 GCA_024644045.1 Chromatiales bacterium
CGTCTCGAGTGCGACGATCGTGTTCTCGATCTCGACCCTGATCCACAGTAACCCCTCGTCCGTGCCGGTAAACGGGTCGTTGTCCGCATCGGCATTGTCGCCATCGTAGCGAGACAGAAACACAAGGCGTCTGCCAGGCGGGCCGGCGCTGTCGGAATAAGTGGTGGCAACCGTCGGGCTGCCCGCTGCTTCCGCCGCTGCATCCAGATTGTCGAACGGCTCAGCCAGCAACTCCTCCAGGCGACCGGCGATGCGTCGCTGATCAAGCGCCTGTGCCTCGTAAATCGCGGCACCCAGCAGACTGGTTTGTATAGCTTCCAGCGCGGGCGCAAGTGCCAGTGCAAGCAGCACAGTGGCAACGAGCACCTCGACATACGTCCAGCCGCCCTGTGCGTGGTTCACCCAACGACAAACTTGCCCGACACGCGAACCATGGAAACAGTCAGCACTGGTTTCGCCCCTCCGATTAGTGAGGATCCGGCGCTTCATTGGGTGATCTGCACACGCCCGGTGATCGCATCGACCGTCACTTTGCTGTCGAGACCCGCATAACGCAGCTCGATGACGCCGTCGGTAAGCAGATAGCTGGTACCGGAGCTCGTGATGATCCAGTAGGGGGTACCGTGAGCGTCGAACAAAAGGTTCTTCAGCCGCGTGTATCCCTGATAGTAAAACGGGCTCTGGGTGTTGACGATTCGCACGTCGCCAAAACCGACGCGATCGCTCAACACGAAGTCGAGCGGTTTCTTGTCGATCGGGTGGTAGAGGACGAACTCCTGGCCGACGGGCGAGGCGCCGAGGTCGGCTTTATAGACGGCGATCTTCTGAGTCGTCTGGCTGATCTGGATCCCGTGCACGTCGCCGGTGCGAATCGCTTCGTCACGGGCCAGGCGCAATGCCTCGGCAACCTCGCTCGCCGCCAGGGCGAGTCGGTGGTGATCCGTGGCGGAGACACCGGGAACCGTCACCGCAGCGACGATTCCCATGAGAAGGACGACTACCGTAACTTCGAGTAGAGAAAATCCGCCACTTCGCTGCGGCGACACGATACGCTGCATGGATGTGAACGCAGCACGTTGGCGCTACAGGTGATCGTAGTCCTGATCGTTCGCGATGAACTGACCGGTGACCACGTCGAACCGCCAACCGCCGTCTGTCGCCTCGCCAATCATCCCCAAAGCGCCGGTGGTCTCCATCTTGACGGCGTTCAACGCGGTGATCGGGTTGTCGGGCATCGTATCTTTCTTGAGATAAGGCCCGAACTTGAAGGCGGCGTCGGTGGTGGTGCAGGAATTGCCGGCGGCGTTGGTGTAACGCGTCAGCTGGTCGATGAATGCCTGCTCGGAGTTGGCGGCGCCCCCCCCCTGGGTGCCACCGCCCGGACAGGCGGGTCCGTTCTGCGACTCGGCAGCGCCCGGGTAGACTCCGTGCTGCTGGTAGTACAGATCGATAGCCGAACGCAACCGCGCGAGATTGGCCTGCAGTGCCGATACTTTGGCGTCGTCGGAGGACGATGCAAACTGCGGGACCACGATCGCTGCCAGGATTGCCAGGATAATGACAACGATGAGCAGCTCAGTAAGTGTGAAGCCTTGTTGGTGACGGGCAGTGCGCTTGAGCATGTCGTGATCCTGCAAAAAGAACGTTTCCAGACTGCTTAAGATTTCGGCGGTGCGCCGCCATTCTTTAGGGAACGGGCGTTAATTTGTACAGTTCCGGTAGAGTGTCGAAAATCCGTCAAATTGGGGAATGTCCCCAAATTGTTGGGAAATCGACGGTTTAGTAGACGGCGCGCGAGAGCTTGAAGATCGGCAGGATCAGGGACGACACCAGCAGGCCGACGACCACGCCCATCACCAGCAGCATGACCGGCTCCGCCGCCTTGGCCAGGGTGTTGGCGCGCTTCGAGAGCTCGCGTTCGTAGTAGTCCGCGACGCGGGTCATGACTTTCGGCAGGCTGCCTGTCTGCTCGCCGGTGCTGATCATCTGCTGCACGATCACCGGTATGAACTCGGATTGCGCGAACCCGCTGGCGACGGTGGCGCCCTCCTGGATCTTGCGCTCCACGCCGAGGATGAAGCGCCGGTAGACACTGTTGCGTACGACGTCGCGGCAAGCGGCGAGGGCATCGACGAGGCTCACGCCGTTACCGAGTGAGAGACCCAGAACCCGGAGCGACTGGACCAGGTACATCCAGAGAAAAACCTCCCGGAGCAGTGGTGCTCTGAGCTTGAGGGTATCGAGGCGCTCGCGTCCCGCCGGTGTCGCCGCCCAGTACCGCCAGCCGACAACCAGTGCAGCGGCCCCCAGCAACACGAACATCCAGTGCTGGCGCAGCTGGTCGCTGGTCCACATCAACGCCAGCGTGGTGACGGGCAGCTGATCGGCGATCGAGGCGAACAGCTCGGCGAACTTGGGGAACACCACGACCAGCACGAACACCACCACAGCGGCCGAGAACGCGGCCAGGAACATCGGGTAAGACAGCGCCGAGGTCAGCGTGCTTCGCAGCCGCTCGCGTTTCTCTTCCATGTCGAGCAGTTCCTCGAGCACGCGATGCAGGAAACCGCCCTGCTCACCCGCCGCGACAAGATTGACGTAGGTGGTGGAAAAAAACTTCGGATGTCTGGCCAGCGCCGAGGAAAACGTACGCCCGGAACCGATGTCATCCAGCAGCGCGTCGACGATACGCAGCATAGCGGCTTTGTCGCTCTGCTTCCTGAGCGCGGCCAGCGCCTGATTGAGGCTGACCCCGGTTTCGAGCAGCAGAGCCAGGCGCTCGGTGAACAACATGCGGTCGCGATCGCCCACGCCTTCCTGCG
>JAHELT010000209.1 GCA_024644045.1 Chromatiales bacterium
GCAGTAGCGACTCTGCGGGAGGCGCAGCATTGCCGAGCGGTTGTTGAATCCGTACGTCATGTGCGTGGGTGCCCAGGTCACGGTGCCCCCCTCGAACCCGCCGACGCGCGGCACCAGGCCGTTGTAGGAATTGACCGTGGAGCAGGCCACCGCAGTCAGCGCGCCGCCGTGGCGCAGCAACCCCCCTACCGCATTGAACACCGCATCGCCCCACTTGCCGTCGTTGTCGAACAGGTTCTTGTCCGGCTCGGCAATCGTGCGCACCGAGGTGTTCATGTGCGCGCCGGAGCGCCAGTCGCCCGTGGTGGGTTTGGGCATGTAGGTGACGAACATGCCGTGCTGCTTGGCAATTTCCTTGAGCATCACGCGCAGGAACACCAGGCGGTCGGCCATGCCGAGCACGTCGGTGTAGTGGAAGTCCAGCTCGAACTGCGAGTAGGCGCCTTCGGCGACCACGTCGTGCAGGTTCCACCCGAGGTCCTGGAGAATGTCGATCATCTGACCGAGGAAGCCCATCGAGTCCAGCGAGTACTCGGCGTCGTAGCCGAACGCCTGGCGCCGCGGCCGCACGCCGGCGCCCGGAGGCGGGTCGTCGTCGATCGCCTTGACGGGCCTGCCGTCGTGCCAGCGCATGACGATGAACTCGGGCTCCACGCCGGCGTACACGCTGTATCCCTGCTCGGCGATCCCGGCGACCACCCGCTTCAACGCGTGGCGCGGGCACAGATTGTAGGGTTTGTCCTCCCACCACAGATCCGCGAACAGCCACGCGCAGGTGGGGTCCCAGGGGCAGATCACCAGTGAATCCAGGTCGGGGATCGGGATCTGATCGCTGTCGGCCGGACCGAGCTCCGGAACGAAAGAAACCGAGTGCACGGCGAACTGCGGACCCTTGCCCGCACACAGCAGCTCGAAGTCGCTGATCGGCACGGGTTTGGTTTTCGGCAACCCGAGCAGGTCGATCCAGCAGGAGAAGATATACTTCACGCCGGCCTTTTCGAGACGCGCTTTGGCTTCCTTGACGCGTGCCTTGTCCGGGAGGTAGTCGTGCATCTCGCGGTCGTCGTAGCCCATCTCGCAACCTCACAATGATTCGGCCCCGCGCCTTCTTACTGCAAACACGCGGGGGCCGCAAGCACCGGCTCGCCGGGGTCCGGCCCGGCGGCGGCAGGCACGCAGGCTCCGGACCGGCGCGGCCCGCGGTTGAGTTCGGCGCCGCTCAGCTATGCAAAAAACGAGTGGTTGGTCTCCCCGAACGGCCGTCCAAGGTCGCGGTTAAACGACAAAGGATGCTCGACGACCCCGGCAAGGATCGCTATGCTTGCGCTCGAACCGTTGACCAACAACCCGGATATCCGGATCTCGATAACCCGGTTCGCCCCATCACGATATCCATATTAGGGAGTTACAGAATGATTCGAAAAACGCTGCTTACCGCTTTACTGGTCGCGCCTTTGTCTGCGTACGCCGATTCGCCGAACAGCGTTGGCTGCGGGCTCGGCTCGCAGGTCTTCGACGGGCAGTCGGGCATTTTTCCGCAGATCCTCGCCGTGACCACCAACGGAACGGCGGGCAATCAGACGTTCGGCATTTCCTCCGGCACGTCGGGCTGCAAAGCCGACGGTACGGTCGTCGCCTCTCAGCGGGTGCCGATGTACGTAGGTGCAAACATGGATGCTCTGGCCCGCGATATGGCAACCGGCGGTGGTGAGTCGCTGGAGTCGCTCGCCAGCTTGATGCAGATCAAAGGCGCCGACCGGGCAGAATTTTTTGCCGTTGCCCGGGCGCAGTATTCGCGCATTTTCGATGCGCACGATGTGACCGCTGGTGATGTGCTGTCGTCGCTCTACGGCGTAATGTCCGAAAGCGATACGCTAGCCCAGTACGTTCCGGTCTGACCGTCGCGACAAGCCGGTGTCTGCCGTGCAGACGCCGGCGCCGCGGATAGCGGTGTGAGCAGACCGGTCGGGGCAGCTGGCCTTGTCGGGTGTGTCTGTGCCGCGCTGCTGGGTGTCCCCGCCTACGCGTCGGTGGATGACCCTCATCTGCGGAAACTGACTGAAGACGCGCGTGCTCTGCGGCTGGCACAGCGGCCGCAGTGGCACGCGCTGCTGCACTATGCGCCGACGCTTGGCGGCGGCTTCGAGAGCGAGGCAGACGACCCGCGGTTTTTCCTGAGCGAACGGGGCAAACGCGATCCGGTGGCGGAGCTCGAGGCTACGCTCGCGGCCTTCTTCTCCCCGCAGCCCGTGCATGAACGCGGCGAGCCCGCGCAGTGTGCGTTTATTGCGCGTTACCGCTGGTTGCGCGGCGAGCTGGACTTCGACGCCGCGCGTCTTCGCGAGCACCGTTGTGAACGGTTCGAAGCCTGGTACCGGGCGGTAGACCCGCATGCGCTGACGCTGGTGTTTCCGGCGGACTACCTGAACAACCCGTCCTCGATGTTCGGCCATACGCTGCTGCGGGTCGACCCTGCCGGAGACGCCGCCGAGACACCTTTGCTGTCGTACGCGATCAACTACGGTGCGGTGACCGGCGATGACGGCGGGGTGTTCTTCGCTGTCAAAGGGCTCACCGGCGGTTACACCGGTCTGTTCTCCATTGCGCCCTACTACGAGAAGGTCCGGGAGTACTCCGATCTCGAGAACCGCGACATCTGGGAGTACGCGCTGCGGGTGACGCCTGCCGAGGTGCAGATACTGATCGGGCACCTGTGGGAGCTGCGCGGCGTGGGCTTCGACTACTACTTCTTCACCGAGAACTGCTCCTATCAGCTGCTGACACTGCTGGATGTGGCGCGCCCTTCGCTGCAGCTGGCCCGGCAGTTTGACGCCTGGGTGATTCCGGCGGATACGGTCCGCGTGCTGCGCGAGGAGGGGTTGCTCGGCACTGCAACCTACCGGCCGGCCGCGAGCACCCGGCTCGCGCAGGATGCGGCCCGGTTACCCGACGCCGATCGGCAGCTTGCCCGCCAGCTCGCGGAACAGCCCGGTGAACCGGGCAGCCCGGGGGGTGCAGCAGGCGCCGGGGCTACACCGCGCGAAGTGGTAGAGCTCGCGTACGATTACCTGCACTACGAGCGGCTGGCCGGGCGCGCCGAGGGCCCGGACCGCGCACAGCGTCTGCACGAGCTGCTGCAGGCACGCGCGCAGCTCGGCGCCGTCTCTCCAGTGCGAACGTATGCCCGGCCTGCGATGCGGCCTGACGAGGGTCACCCGACCGCCATGCTGAGCGCCGGCGTCGGGGTGCAATCGCCAGACACGTTTCTGTCGGTGCGGTTTCGCCCGGCGTTTCATGATCGGCTGGACCCGTCCGGCGGCTACAAGAACGGCGCCGAGATCGCCTTTTTCGACATGCGGCTGCGGCATTTCCCGACTGACGACCGGCTGGTGGTGGAGCGCTTCGGCGTGGTCGACATTCTTTCGCTGAGCCCGCGCGACCGTCTCTTCAGACCCTGGTCGTGGGGGGTGCGCGCCGTATGGGACCGTCGGCCGCTGCCGGCGGGTGCCGCCGGCGACGAGCTGACATTCGCCATCGAGGGCGGCGCCGGCATCGCCCGCCGACTGGGCGATGAGGTTCTCGGCTACGCGTTCCTGGATATGAATGTCGAGGTCAACGACGATTTCGCGGACGGCTACGCGCTGGGCCCCGGCATCCGTGTCGGCACGGTGATCCCGCTTGCCGCACGCTGGAAACTGGGTGCCACCGCCCGCTACGCCGGCTACGCGGGCGGGCAGCGATTCGAGCGCCGCGACCTGGCGCTCGAGCTGCGCCGGACGCTGGACCGGCGCAATCAGCTGGAGCTGGTGCTGATGCGTCAGCAGGCGGATGCGCAGACGCGACGCGACCGCTATCTGACGTGGCGCCACTACTTCTGAAGCGCCTGCTGGTGCTGGTCCCGTTGCTGAGCGGTGCGACGGGCTGCTCGCAGCTGTTTTTCTTTCCGGCGTCCGGCCTGGTGCGCACGCCGGCGGACATCGGCCTGCGCTACGAAGACGTGTATTTCGACAGCAGCGACGGTGTGCGTCTGCACGGTTGGTACCTGCCTGCCTCCAGTCGCGACCGAGCGGGTCCCCGGGCGACGGTGCTGCACCTGCACGGCAACGCGGAGAACATCAGCACGCACATCGGAGCGGTTTACTGGCTCCCGGCCGAAGGGTTCGAGGTGTTCATGTTCGACTACCGCGGCTTCGGCCGCTCGGCGGGGCACCCCACGGTCGAGGGGGCGCTGAACGACTCGCGCGCCGCGCTCGCACTCGCGGCCTCGCGTGCGCAGGCGCCCATCGTCGTTTTCGGTCAGAGCCTCGGCGGTTCGCTGGCCGTTGCCACGCTGGCCGATTCGCCGCTGCGTACCCGGGTGCGCGCCCTGATCCTCGACAGCGCGTTTGCCGACTACCGGCTGATCACGCGCGACAAGCTCGACGAGCTGTGGCTTACCTGGCCCTTTCAGGTGCCGCTCTCGTGGCTGGTCGATAACGGCCACAGCCCGCTGCCGCTCATCGAGCGCATCAGCCCGATCCCGCTCCTTATTGCCCACGCCGAGCGCGATCCCATCGTGCCCGCGGATCACGCACGGCGGCTGTTCGAGCGGGCCCGCGAGCCGAAGACGTTATGGATCCTGCCGCAGGCGCAGCACACGGCGTTGGCCGCTACCGACGATTCCCGGTCACGGCTGCTGCGATACCTGGACACGCTCCTGCAGTGAGCCCGGCGTTGCCCGCGCCATAACCGCAGGCGCGTTTTTTTTCGGCTATCATCGCAAGGGCGCAGTTGCCGTTCCGGTGGTTGCAGCAAGCCATCGCGGAGACTGCGCAATGCACCCGGGCCTGAACGAAAACGACGCACGCGACGGCGTTATCGCCCCCGTCTACTACCTGCTGCTCCTGGGCATGGGTCTGGCCTGGGGACTGGCGCTGTCGCTCGCCAAGATGGCAGGCGGCGCGGGGGGGCACCCGATCGGCCTGGCGCTGTGGCAGGTATGCGTCAGTGGGCTGATGACATTCGCGTTGTCGCTGCTCACGACCGGACCCTTGCCGCTGCGCCGGGATGTTCTACGCTTCAGTGCGTTCTGTGGCGCCACCGGCGTCGCCTTTCCGGCGATCGCCCTGTTCTGGTCGGCGTTGTATCTGCCGGCTGGCGTCGTGGCCATCGCCTTCGCCAGCATGCCGCTGTTCACCTACGTACTGTCGGTCGTGTTCCGCGTTGAACCCGGCGAGCGCCGGCGTCTGCTGGGTGTGGTGCTCGGGCTCGCGGCCATTGCCCTGCTGGTGCTGCCGAAAACTTCGCTGCCGGCGCCGGGGCTGGCGCCCTGGGTAGTGCTTGCCGTGGTGGCGAGCATGAGCATGTCGATCGAGAATTTCTACGCCGGCGGCTTTCGCCCGCGCGGCGTGTCATCGATTCAACTCAGCAGCGGCCGCCAGCTCGGCGCGGCTGCGCTGCTGTTACCGGTTGCGCTGCTCACCGGCACCGCCGTGCCGGTGCTGCAAGGCTGGGGCACCGTGCAGTGGGCGGCGACCGGCACCGGGGTGCTGAGCGGGATCGCCTACACGCTGCTGCTGTACGTGATACGTGTCGCGGGGCCGGTGTTCGCGAGTCAGACCGCGTACGTCATCACGCTGGCCGGCGTAGGCTGGGGGATGCTGCTGTTCGATGAGCGGCATTCGGCTTATATCTGGTCCGCAGTGGCTTTGACGATGGTCGCCGTTGCGCTGGTCAAACCGCGTGCGCCGAAGCATCGTGCGACCCCCGTACGGCCCGTGGTGGAAAGGAGCTGAGCGTTGAGCATCTGTACCTGGCCGGCATCGCCGCAGCACGTACCCTGTTTGTCAGTTCCGGCCGAAACGGCTTAATCCGGCGTGCACACCGAAGAACTGATCAAGCTTGCCCGCCCGTTGCTCGCCGATCTCGTGCGGCTGGATTGCTACGAGTACCGCTCGTGCTACCTGTGGCGCGACTGCCCGCTGTACGACGAGTTCGGCGACATCCAGGCGCATTGCAGCGGCGACACGGTGTATCTGCAGCGCGAAGCAAAGGCGCCGTTGCATGACCTGTTTCATGAACTTGGGCACGTGGTGGCACGCAAGTTCGACGTGCTGGGTCATCGTGCCAACGCCTACCGCGGCATGTGGGACCGGCAGGCGCTCGCGATCTGCATCCAGGCACGCGGGCAGCGGCACTGGAGCGGCTACCTCAACCGGGTCGCACGGGAGCACCCGCGTTTCGCCAGCAACGGCAGCGGCGAAGTGTGGGCGGAGCTGTTCATGCTCTGGTTCGTCCATCCCGAGAAGCAGGAATGCCGTCTGGTGGAGGCGCCGATACGTACGCTGTACGCCAGTCGGCGCTTCGCCGGCATCGTCACGCTGGCGCAGACCCTGGGTTTGAAAAGTGCCGCGGCGCACCAGCCTAGGAGGGCACGGTCGCGCACCGGACGGTTGAGGCACCATTGGCTCGAGCCGGCAGCCTCTTGAGCCGGGCGCCGCGGCAACCCCGGTCAGCCGGCAGCCTGCTCGAGCGATCCACCGCGTTCGAGCATGGTCTGCGGGTCGCGCTGTGCGCCAACCTGACGTCGTTCGAGCATCGCGAGATCGAGACAGTGCGGTTGCGCCCGGCGGCCGTTTGTATCGCGGTGCTGCAGCGTCCCGGCAGCGATAGTGCGGCCTTTCTGTTGACCCGCCGGCCGCGCCGGCTTTCGCGCCACAGTGGCCAGTATGCGTTGCCGGGCGGGCGCCTCGACAAAGGGGAATCCGCCGAGCGCGCCGCGCTGCGTGAGCTCGAGGAGGAGCTGGGTATCGGGCAAAGCTCGGTCAACGTCGTCGGGCGGCTGGACGACTACGCCACGCGCTCCGGCTTCCGAATCACACCGGTCGTGGCCTGGATCGATGAACGTGTGCAGATTCGCGCCGACGCCAGCGAAGTGGAGGCGTTCTTCTATGTGCCCCTGGACGACCTCCTGCGGCCGGGGATTCCGCGCCTGCGTGCGATCGATGAAAGCGACCGCCCGGTTCTGTCGATCGAGTTCGCGTCGCTCGGCGACGAGGTGTTCGCGCCGACCGCGGCGATCCTGTATCAGTTTCGCGAAGTGGCGCTGTGCGGGCGGGCCACGCGCGTGGCGCATTACGATCAACCGGTGTTCGCCTGGCGCTGAGGCGCACGTCGGCGAGCCGGTAACGAAGACGTCGAGGGCCGCCGACGAGGCGCGGCGCTCGCTCAACTGAAACGTGCCGGGATGGCGACAGTACACGGCAGTCGCTAAGCTTCGGTCCACCGTGAGAGGAGGATCGCCAGATGTTACTTGACGGAAAATCGGCCCTTATCACCGGCGCCGCGCAGGGGCTGGGTCTTGCCTGTGCGACCAGCTTCATCCAGGAAGGCGCCAAAGTGATCCTGTCGGACGTGCAGGACGAGGAGGGTGAGGCGGCGGCCGAGAAGCTGCGCGCTTCGGGCGGTGAGGCGGTTTACCGCCACTGCG
>JAHELT010000051.1:0-1685 GCA_024644045.1 Chromatiales bacterium
CAAAGCGGTGAGAACTTCGCGATGCTGGACCGGGTGGCCGACAAGCTGGGTGCCGCGGTCGGTGCGTCACGCGCGGCGGTCGACGCCGGCTTCGTGCCCAACGACTACCAGGTCGGACAGACCGGCAAGGTGGTGGCCCCGGATCTGTACATTGCGGTCGGTATCTCAGGTGCGATCCAGCACCTCGCCGGCATGAAAGACAGCAAGGTGATCGTGGCGATCAACAACGACGAAGAGGCGCCGATCTTTCAGGTGGCCGACTTCGGTCTCGTCGAAGATCTGTTCAAGGCGTTGCCCGAGCTGGAAGCTGCGCTGGACTGAAATCCTTCGGCACTCCCGAACAAGGCCGCAAGAGCGGCCTTTGTTCGTGTCCACCCGGTGGGGTTGTGTTTTCGCCGCTGCCGCGTGCAGACTGGTGGAGTGATCGAAGCTTCCGGAGTACTCGTTGCGGATTCGGCTCGCGCAGGTCGCAGACCTGGAGGGCATCGCTCATCTGATTCACCGAAACTGGGATGAGGTGCTGGCCGAGGTTCACTCGGCGGCCGTCGTGTCGCGGTTTCGCAGCGAGATGAGCATCGCGGCCCTGCGCGAGCAGCTGTGCAGCAAGACAATTCTGGTCGCGGACGATGCGGGCACCGTCGTCGCCACCGGTGCGCTGGCGGATTTCCCCAGCGAAGGGCGTGCGAAACCGTGCATCTCCAATCTGTTCGTCGCGCCGGACCGGCAGAGGGAAGGGTTGGGTGCATTGCTCATGCAGCATCTGCTGGCGCTGGCCCGTCAGCGCAGTATCACGGTTCTGCATGTGCCCAGCAGCCGCGTCGCCGTGGCCTTCTATACGCGCCTTGGGTTTACAGTCGATACCGAGCAGCCGGACGCGGCGTCGGAGATGACCTGGATGCGTAAACGCCTGAGCGATGGGAAAGCCTGACCGCCTGTTGCTGAGCACGACGTTGTACGGCCTGGCGGCGGGCGTGTGCCTGGCTATCGGTGTCTACTGTCTGTTCGGCCTGCTGCACGCCCTGATAGCGTTCAGCGGCGAGCGGCTGGTCACCAACCTGCGTTTGTGGGTGCCGCTGAGTGTGTTTTTTGTAGGCTTTGGTTCCTGGCTGGGTTACAAGACACTGCAACGCGCGCTGACGGGCCGCAACTACTGAACCGGTGGCGCGCACGCCGCCAGCGTGTCGTAGTGTTTCCCCAGCAGCCGCAGTAACGACTGTTCCGAGCTGTGCGTCAACAGTCGACGGGCCGCCGCCCGCAGCTCGGCCAGGGCGCCGCTAGCGGGCCAGCTGCGCTCATCGTGCGGCGCCGGCGGTACCGGTGGCATGGGTGATTTGACACGTTCTTCGTCGGGTTGTGTCCACATGTGCAGGCGATAGTTGATACGCTCGGCGCAGGCGTTCAGGTTCGCCGCAACCGTGCGCTCATCGCCGTGCAGGAATCCCGGCGGCACCTGCGTGCGATGTCCGTGGCACGCGCCGCAGTTATCCGCGAACAGCGCGATCGCGGGCGCCGACCGGGTCAGGCTTGCAGGCATGGATTCGAGGCGCGGCGCCGGCATCGCATGCTTCGGGACACAGCAGTCCGCGGGATAAGGCTCACCCAGACTCGCGAACAGCGCCGCCGTCAACTGCACCGGGCGCAACGGTGCCGTTGCAACGAGGTGTCGGGCGTCCGCCGCCTGAAAC
>JAHELT010000051.1:1695-28583 GCA_024644045.1 Chromatiales bacterium
CACCGCGGAGCTGGCCACCACTTCCACGCTCACGTCGAAGCCGTCGGAGGTGCCGCCCGGGGTGACGGTCAACGTCGCCAGCCGGTCTGCGTTAGGCAAGCGTGCGTTCTGCCCGTCGACGATTTTCGCAAACTCGAAGCTGTGCCCGGTCCGCTGCGGCGCTGATGCTGCCGCCACCAGCTTGACGCCGGTGATCTGCAAACCTTCCCCCACGCGGAGCCAATCCACGATGCCCCGGCCGAACCCCGCACCGCGCGTCTGCAGGCGGGCGTTCATGAACAGACTGTCGGCCGCATCGGTGCAGGTGAGCTCCGTGTTGTACTCCAGGCCGCGCTGCTTATTGTGTTTCACCGAGCAGCTCGCCCGGACCCGGTAGCGCACCGCCCCCGCGCTGTTGCGCCGCAGGTAATCATCCAGGCGCAGCATGTCGGAGCGCAGCAGCCGCTGCCCCAGGGTGTTGACGAGCACCTTGACCGGCTCGCCGGTGTGCCAGTGCCAGATCGTCTCCGGTGGGCGCAGCCGCAACGGGTCCAGCTTCCCCGGCAGGTCGCCGTGCATCGCCAGCTGATCGCGGTCGGGAATGTTCGCAAACGGTATTTTCAAACCGCCGGGCCACCGGGCTTGCCAGTTGTGCTGTGCCAGGCGGTGAAAGTGTTGCAGAAAAAAACGGTCGCGTACGAAACCGCTGGTGCCGCTGAGGCGGTAGTGTAGAGCGGCGCGCAGCAGGGCAGCGCGGCACGTGCTGGCGGCAATCCGATCCCGATGCTCGCACAACGTTTTCCACAATCGGTCGTGAACCGCAAACCGGTTCGCACGGTTGGCAGCCAGATCGATGCTGTTGACCGAGAAGCCGAGTTCACGCGTGGGCAGGCCGTAGAATTCGTCGCGTTGCGTCGCCAGCAGGGCACTGATCGCCGGGTTGGCGTTGGTCTCGTCCCAGGGCGCGTTCGGAAATATCGGCGCGTGATTCTGGTGGCAGGAGAGGCAGAGTTTGCGTGGCGCGTAGTAGACCTCGGGCTCGGCCCCCTCCCGGTAGTTGCGCACGACCTGGAACTCGAACCGTCCCATGGCGGCGTTGAGGCTGATCACTTCCAGCACCCCCGACTTCTCCACGTAGCCCAGGAACAGCCGGTCGCGCAGCAGAGGACGGCGCACGCCGTCGCGCTCGACCGGCTCGCGCGTGAGCGCTGCTACAATCCGCGGGTAGCGATAGTAGTCCGGTGCGGCGACCTCGCGCTGCAGCGAGCGGCCGCGCGGAATGATCGCCACGCTCACGGCCTCCCTGAACCGCCCCGGGTCCTGGACCTGCTCGTCGAGGTACTCGAGGAGGCGCGCAAACGGGAACGGAATGTGATATCGGCTGCGCGCGTCCGCATCGCGGGTGAACAGCAGATCGAACGTTGAGTAGCCGCGTGCGGGGAGATCCGCCCCGGCGTCGCCCGGCTCCACGATCCATCGTGCGGCGGCGAGCTGGTGCTCGTCGAAACGGGTTGCCAGATCGTCCACGCTGCCGAGAAACGGCGCGTAGCGGATGTGGTCCTCGAGAAACGTGTGAACGTCCAGCAGTGCCTGCTGGTGCGCGGCGGCGTCATAGCCGAGCGTAGCGCCGAGTGCGGGAGAGCGGTAGAGGTTGCGCACGTTGTGCAGCCGCAGGTGAGGTCCGACCTCGTGATCGTCGAAACTGTGGTGCACGTGCGGATACACGTGCAGCTTCACCCGATGGCGATAGGCGGCGCTGCGTTGCTCCAGCTTGCGGCACACGTGCGGCGGGCTCCAGTCGTCGAGCCCGGCGCTCAACACCATGACCGGGGCGACGAAATCGCCGGCCATCGCGGCGCCGCAGTCGGGGTAGAACGCCACCGCCGCCCTGAAGGGGCGCTCGAAAAACTGCTGGGCGCCGGCGCGTGCCACCGCCGTCAGCACGGCGTCGTAGGCCCATCCGGCGATACCGATACGCAGGTGATCGACGAACGGCCGCGAGGCCAGGTACTGGTAGGCGCCGTAAGCATCGAACGCGCGCGCGCCGTGACTGGTGACGTCGTCGCAGCTGTCTGCAAGGCCGCGTGCCGTGAAGCTGTCGATCAGCATCGCGACGTAACCCCACTCGGCAAGCTGCTCGGCCCAGGCCCGCTGGTAGGGACGGACACCGCGGCAGTCATGCAGCAGTACCACTGCGGGGTGCTTACCGGATCTGGCCGGGCGGTACAGCGTGGCCGACAGCAGCTGGCCTTTTTCGGCGGCGAGCGTCTCGCCACGCTGCTGTGCGGCCTTGCGCGCCAGCGGGGTTGGCTCGGTGACGGCGCTGCGAAAGCTGACGCTGGTCGCGACGAACTCCGCCCCCCAGGCCGGCAGGGCAAAGGCCAGCGTTGCACAGATGGTCAAGGCACGCACCGTCAGGCTCTCCCCAGTGCAGACGCGTCCAGTATAGGCGATTCATGCCTGCCCGGCAGGCCGGTCGTGCCCGGACCGGGCAACCGGCACGTGTCGCTATTCCCAGTAGAGTTCCCCGTTTACGAACGCTTGTGCCGCGCGGGTCTGTGGCTGCTCGAAAAACGCGCGCGCTTCGGCACGTTCCGCGAGCCGGCCCTGATTCAGGAACAGGACCTCGTCCGCCAGCCGGTGTGCCTGGCTCAGGTCGTGCGTCGACATGATGATCTTGGTACCGCTGTCGTCGATACTTCTGATCAGCTGCTCAATCGCATAGGTGGCGCTCGGGTCCAGGTGTGCCGTCGGTTCGTCGAGGAACAGCACCTCGGGACGAATGGCCCAGGCGCGCGCCAGCGCCAGTTTCTGCTTTTCGCCGCCGGACAGCACGCGTGCCTGGCGCTGCGCCAGATGCGCGATGCCGGCCTGCTGCAGCGCGGCCGCCGCACGTTCGCGCCGCTCCGGATCGCGCACGCCGGCCGCGTGCAGCGCGAACTCGACGTTGCTGAGGGCGCTGCGGCGCAGCAGCACCGGCGACTGGAACACCATCGCCTGGGCATGGCGGCGTTCGGCGGCCCATACGACCTCACCCGTGGTGGGCGCTATCAGTCCGTGACACAGGCGCATGAGCAGACTCTTACCCGCGCCGTTCGGGCCCATGACCAGCGTGCGGCCGTTGGCCTGGAGCGTAGCGCTGACATCGTTCAGCAGCGCCCGCCCACCCCGGCTCAGGCTCACGCCGCGCAGTTCCAGAGGCAGAATGCTTTGCCGTGGCGTCGCCGCTGTCACCGGCTGCCCCTGTTACCCTTGCGCACGCTGTGCGATGTGCTGCACGCCGAGTGCTGCGGCGTTGATCACTATCACCAGCGCTATCAGTATGAAGCCAAGGCCCAGGGCCAGCGACAGGTTGCCCTTGCTGGTTTCCAGCGCAATGGTGGTGGTCATCACGCGCGTTACATGGTTGATGTTACCGCCGACGATCATCACCGCGCCCACCTCGGCGATCGCGCGGCCGAAACCGGCGAGCAGCGCGGTGACCAGACTGAAGCGCCCTTCCCAGAGCAATGTCACCAGGGATTCCCAGCGGCGGAGCTGCAGTGAGCGCAACTGCTCATCGTACTCCGTATGCAGGTCTGCGATGGTTTGCCGGGTCAGGGCGGCAACGATCGGCGCTACCAGCACGGTTTGTGCGATCACCATGGCGCTCGGGGTGAACAGAATGCCGAGCTCGCCCAGCGGCCCGGCACGTGATAGCAACAGGTACACCAGCAACCCGACGACCACCGGCGGCAGCCCCATCAGCGCATTGAGCACGGCGATCACCGCGCCGCGTCCGGGAAACGCGGACAGCGCGATCAACGCACCCAGCGGCAGGCCGATCAACCCGGCCAGCACCGCCGCGGTGAGGCTGACCCGCAGCGACAGTGCGATGATGGCCAGCAGTTCCGCGTCGAGGGCGATGATCAGATCGATTGCGGTGGCGAACGCCGAGGTCAGGTCGTTCATTGCGCTCGGTTTGTGATTCTGTTGCGCCGCGATGTTACGTTAAAGTCGCGGTAACTCACAGGGAAGCGGCAGGATGCACGTTTCACGCAAACTCTGTCTGGCGCTCGCGGTGCTGGCCCTGGCGCAGGCGGCCTACTACTATCCTCGCCTGCCCGACCCGGTTGCATCGCATTTCGACGGTGCCGGCCAGCCCAATGCCTGGTCCTCGCCGGGCGGGTTCTTCGCCGTGATGGCAGGCGTGGTCATGCTGAACCTGCTGGTGTTCGTGGTACTTGCGCACTTCATCGCCGCGGGCCGGCTGGGCCTGCGCCTTCCTAATCGTGAGCACTGGCTCGCACCGGCCCGGCGCGAGCAGACGCTCGCTGTGCTCGCGAATTTCCTGGGCTGGTTCGGCGTTGCGAGCCTGCTGCTGGCGGTGGTGGTGGTGCAGATGGTGGTCGAGGCCAATCTTGCGCAAACCCCGCTGTCCGCCGGCATCGTCTGGGTGCTGATTGCCTACTACGCCTATGTGATCGTGTCGCTGGTACGGTTGTTCCGCTACTTTCGCAGGCCCTGACCGGCGCTTTCGTTTCACTTGGCAGCGCGCGAACGGCCGGTTGCCCAAGGGTCGGGACACTAGATCGACTCGGCGTGGTGGCAGGCGACCGAGCGTCCTTGCAGCAGGCGCAGCGCCGGCCGTTCAGCTTCACACAGCGCGGTCGCATGCGGGCAACGCGTATGAAACGCACAGCCGGCGGGTGGTGACAGCGGCGACGGCAGCTCACCTTTGAGCACGATGCGGTGAGCGCGCCGCTGCGGGTCCACGAACGGAGTCGCCGCGAGCAGGGCGCGCGTGTAGGGATGGCGTGGGCTGTCGAAGATCAAACGCTTGGCCCCCTGCTCGATCGGGCGTCCCAGATACATGACCATCACCTCCGCAGCGATGTGTTCGACCACGCTCAGGCCGTGCGAGATGAACACATAGGCCAGCTCGAACTCATCCTGCAGGTCCATCAGCAGGTTCAGCACCTGCGCCTGGATCGAGACGTCCAGCGCCGACACGGGTTCGTCGGCAACCACGATCGACGGTTTGAGCATCAGGGCCCGCGCGATGGCGATCCGCTGGCGCTGGCCGCCAGAGAACATGTGCGGGAAGCGGACGTAGTGCTCGCGCCGCAGACCCACCCGCTGCAGCATGTCGTGCGCCGCGTCACGCCGTTCCTGCCTCGACATGTTCGTGTTGATGCGCAGCGGCTCCTCGAGAATAGCGCCGACTTTTTTGCGTGGATTGAGGGAACCGTACGGGTCCTGAAACACGATCTGCACGTGCCTGCGCAGTTCCCGCCGGGCGACAGCGGTCGCGTTGACGATGTCCGTGCCGTGCACGGACAGCTGGCCGCTGGTCGGTGGTTCGATCATGGTGATGAGCCGCGCCATGGTCGACTTGCCGCAGCCGGACTCACCGACCACGGCGAGCGTGCTGCCGGCGCGCAGCTCGAAGTTGGCGCCGTCCAGTGCTTTGAGCGTTGTCGTGGCGGCGAAGGCGTGCGGCCGCACGGTGTAGTAACGGCACAGATTCTGCGCGCTGAGCAGGGGGCTGGTGTTCACACTATACACCGGTCTTGCTCGCCTGCAGCGGGTAGAAGCACCGCACGCGACCCTGATGCGTCGTTTCCAGCGGCGGCACGCGCTCGGCGCAGTCAGGACGCGCGCTGGTGCAGCGCGGATTGAACAGACACCCCGGCGGGCGGTCGTAGAGCCCGGGCACCACACCCGGAATGGTCGGCAGACGGGCACGATCGCGGCCCCGTTCCGGCAGCGCGCCCAGCAGGGCATGGGTGTACGGATGGCTCGGGCTTGCGAACAGCTCCGCGGCAGCACGCTCTTCGACCAGCTGCCCCGCGTACATCACGCTGACCCGTTGCGCGGTTTCCGCGACGACCCCCATGTCGTGGGTGATCAGCACCAGTGCCATTCCGTACTCGCGCTGCAGTCCGAGAAGCAGCTGCAGTATCTGCGCTTGAATCGTCACGTCCAGCGCGGTGGTCGGCTCGTCGGCGATCAGCAGCTGCGGCCGGCAGGAGATGGCCATGGCGATCATGACGCGCTGGTTCATGCCGCCGGAAAGCTGGTGCGGGAAGGAGTTGAGGCGCCGCTCGGGATCCGGAATGCCGACCTGCGCCAGCAGTTCGAGGGCCCGTGCGCGCCGCGCGCTGCGCGAACCGCCTTCGTGAACCTTCAGCGTTTCGGTGATCTGAAACCCGACGGTGAAGCAGGGGTTCAGGCTGGTCATGGGCTCCTGGAAAATCATCGCGATGTCTTTGCCCGTCATGTTGCGGCGGGCGCGCCGGTCCAGGTGCATCAGCTCCGCACCGTTGAAGCGCACCGCGTTCGCCTTCACGATACCCGGGAACCCGATCAATCCCATTACCGCCAGCATGGTGACGCTCTTGCCGGAGCCCGACTCGCCGACGATGCCGAGCACCTCGCCTTCGTCGATGCTGAGGTCGAGGCCGTCCACGGCGCGAAGCGCGCCGAAGGTTACACTCAGGTTCTCGATTTCGAGCAGTGCCATGGTGCGCCTGTCCGTCAGTGTCCAGCCCCGAGCTCAGCGCTTGAGCTTGGGATCCAGGGCATCGCGCAGTCCGTCGCCGAACAGGTTCAGCGCCAGCACGGTCAGCAGGATAGCTACCCCGGGAAACGTTACCACCCACCAGGCGCGCAGCACGAACTCCCGCGCTTCCGCCAGCATCGTGCCCCACTCGGGCGTCGGCGGCTGCGCGCCGAGGCCCAGAAAACCGAGCGCTGCGGCGTCCAGAATCGCATTGGAGAAGCTCAGCGTCGCCTGCACGATCAGCGGCGCCAGGCAATTGGGCAGCACGGTGATTACCATCAGCCTGGGCATCCCGGCGCCACTGACTTTAGAAGCCACCACATAGTCCTTGCTCAGCTCGGTGATTGCTGCCGCGCGCGTCAGGCGCACGAGGTGCGGCAGGTAAGTGACCGCGATCGCCAGCATGGCGTTGAACAGTCCCGGTCCCAGAATGGCAACGATCACCACCGCGAGCAGCAGGCTCGGCATGGACAGCATGATGTCCATGGCGCGCATGACCAGGGCCTCGAAGGTGCCGCGGAAAAAGGCCGCCAGCAGGCCCAGCGCGATGCCCACGGTAAGCGACAGGGCGACCACGATGAAGCCGATTACCAGCGAGTACCGCGCGCCGTACAGGATGCGCGAGAAGATATCCCGTCCCACCGCGTCGGTGCCGAGGATGAACTCCCAGCTGCCGCCGTCCTCCCATACCGGCGGCACCAGAAAGTGATCGCGGTACTGCTCGTTCGGCTCGTGCGGTGCGATCACGCCCGCAAACAGCGCGACCGTCAGAACCAGCACGACGAAGGCCAGCCCCACGACCGCGCCCCGGTTCTGACTGAAATAGTTCCAGAATTCGCGCAGCGGATGCGGCGGGGCCTGCGCCAGCTCGAGCTCCGCCAGTCGTTGCGCCGTTTCGCTCATCGTTGGTGCCTGATGCGCGGGTTGATGAGGCCGTATAGCAGGTCCACCAGCAGATTCACGATGATCACGGTGGTTGCGATCAGCAGGATTCCACCCTGCACCGACGGATAGTCGCGGCGGTGAATCGAATCGATAATCCACTTACCGATGCCTGGCCAGGAGAATATGGTCTCGGTGAGCACCGCGCCGCTGAACAGCACGCCGACCTGCAGGCCGATCACGGTGATCACCGGGATCAGCGCGTTGCGCAACGCGTGCAGCCCGATCACGCGCAAGGGCGCGAGGCCCTTGGCCCGCGCGGTACGCACGTAGTCTTCGTGCAGGACTTCGAGCATGGCGGAGCGGGTCTGCCGGGCGATCACTGCCAGCGGTATGGTGCCCAGCACCACGGTCGGGAGGATCAGATGGCGCACCGCCGAGGTGAACGCGCCCGGCTCGCCGGACAGCCAGCTGTCGATGAGCATGAAACCGGTGACCGGTTCGAAGAAGTACAGCAGCGAGATGCGTCCCGAGACCGGCGTCCAGCCGAGGATGCCTGAAAACAGGATGATCAGCAGCAGGCCCCACCAGAAGATGGGCATCGAGTAGCCGGTCAGCGCCGCCCCCATGACCGAATGATCGAACACCGAGCCGCGGCGTGCGGCGGCCAGGATGCCGGCCGGGATGCCGAGCGCGACGGCGAACAGCATGGCGCACACCGAGAGCTCCACGGTCGCGGGAAACAGCGTGAAGAATTCCTCGACCACCGGCTGCTTGGTGACGATGGATTTGCCGAGATCGCCCTGGAACACGCCGCTGATGTAGTGCCAGTACTGCTCGAGTAGCGGCCGGTCAAGCCCCATCTCCGCGCGCAGCTGCGCGTGGCGCACCGGATCGAGACCGCGTTCGCCGACCAGCAGCTCCACGGGGTCGCCGGGTATCAAACGAATCATCGCGAATGTCAGGAGCGTGACACCGATGAAAGTCGGGATCAGGATGCCCAGGCGGGTGAGGACGAAACGCAGCATCGGTGCTACTCACCCGGCACGGCGGTTCGCGCCGAGCCGATGCGGGTGAGTCCTCTTGTTTCGACCTTCAATGCCACGCCAGGGTACAGTTCTGGTGCTTGCCTCGAAGCGGGGGAGCGCGAAGCCCGAAGGGCCGCGTGTTACAGCAAAAAAAAATGCGGGCGAAGCCGTGCTTCGCCCGCGTGCTGATTCGCGCCGCTGGACTTACTTCAGGTCGACGCCGTAGAACACGTGACCCCCGAACGGGTCGATGCGGAAGTCGACGACTTCCTTGCGGACCGGCTTGAATACGACCGAGTGCGCGATCGTGACCCAGGGTGCCTCGGACTTGAACACCAGTTGCGCCTCCTTGTAGAGCGCGGTGCGCTCGGCAACGTCACTGGTTTGTTTCGCCTGGAGCAGCAGGTCTTCGAACTCCTTGTTGCACCAGCGGGCGCGGTTGGCGCTGTCCTTGGCGGCTTCGCAACCGAGCAGCACGTACAGGAAGTTGTCCGGATCGCCGTTGTCGCCGGTCCAACCGAGCAGCACCGTCTGATGCTCACCCTGCTTCGAGCGCTTCAGATACTCGCCCCACTCGTAGCTCACGATTTTAGCTTTCACGCCGACTTTCTCGAAATCGGCCTGCAGCAGCTCGGCCATGCGCCGCGCGTTGGGGTTGTAGGGACGCTGCACGGGCATCGCCCAGATGTCAGTCTCGAAACCGTTGGGGTAGCCGGCCTCCGCCAGCAGCCGCTTGGCTTCCGGCGGATTGTAGGTGTAGTCCACGACTTCGTCGTTGTACGACCAGATGGTCGGCGGAATCGGGTTCTTCGCCTTCTTACCGGCGCCCTGGAAGACCGCGTCGATGATCGCATCCTTGTTCACCGCCATGTTCAGGGCCTGGCGTACTTTGCGATTGTTGAACGGTTTTTTCTCGGTGTTGAACGCGAGGTAGCCGACGTTGAGGCCTTCCTGCTCGAGCAGATTGATCGACCCGTCCTTGCGCATGGCATCCAGATCCGCCGGATTGGGGTAGGGCATGACATGGCATTCGCCGGCTTTTAGTTTCTGGTAACGCACGGAGTTGTCCGGCGTGATCGCGAACACCAGGTTGTCGATCGCCGCTTTGCCGGCCCAGTAGCTCGGGTGCGCCTTGTACCGGATCACGGCATCCTTCTGGTAGGCAACCAGCTGGAACGGCCCGGTGCCGACGGGGTCGAGGTCGAGCTTCTCGGGCGTGCCGGCCGCGGCCATTTTGTTCGCGTACTCCGCCGAATGAACGGAGGCGAAATCCATCCCCAGGTTGGCGATGAACGGGGCTTCCGGCCGCTTGAGGTGGAAGCGGACCGTCTGGCTGTCGACCTTCTCGATGTCCTTGATCAGGGCCGCCATGTCCATGGCGACGAAGTACTCGTATTGCCCGCCGGAGGTCTTGTGGAACGGATGGTTCGCGTCGCGCTGGCGGTCGAAGCTGAACAGCACATCGTCCGCATTGAAGTCGCGGGACGGCGAGAAGTTCTTGGTGTTGTGAAACTTGACGCCTTTACGCAGCTTGAACGTGTAAGTCAGACCGTCCTTCGACACGGTCCACGATTCGGCCAGCGCCGGGACGATCTTCGTGGTGCCGCGTTCGAACTCGACCAGACGATTGAACAGCTGACGCGAGGACGCATCGAACGTGGTACCCGCCGTGTACAGCGCCGGATTGAAGCCTTCCGGGCTGCCCTCGGAGCAGTACACCAGCGTCTTTGCGCCGACGCTCCCGGCTGTCAGCGCGAGTGCGCCGGTCACTACCAATACATGGACACCTGGTCTCATGAGGTTTCCTCCTTCCAAACGATTGTTGTGGTTGCGCCGGCCGGCGGCCCGGCCTGCGCTGTGCAGCGGAGTATAGTCGCTCTGGCGGCCAAGCTGTTAGGCGAATATGCTACTATCCCGCGCCCCAAACAGCTGCCGAACAACGTTGCCAAGCAAGCTCGAAAAACTCCTGGCCGAGCGTCCGTATCTGCTTGCGGACGGGGCGACCGGAACCAATCTGTTCGCCATGGGGTTACAGACCGGGGATGCGCCGGAGCTGTGGAATCTCGAGCACCCGGACAGGATCGCCCGCCAGTACCGCAGCTTCATCGATGCCGGCGCCGACATCATCCTCACCAATACATTCGGCGGCACGCGCTACCGCCTGCAGCTGCATAACGCGCAGGACCGGGTCGCGGAAATCAATCGCGCCGCTGCCCGCATCGCGTGCGAATGTGCGGCCGGGTACGACCGGCCGGTAGTGGTGGCCGGCTCGATGGGCCCCACCGGCGAAATTCTCGCGCCGCTCGGCGAGCTGTCCGCGCAGGGTGCAACCCGGGCCTTCGCCGAGCAGGCGGAAGCCCTGGTGGACGGCGGCGCTGACGTGCTGTGGATCGAAACCATGTCTTCCCGGGAGGAGCTCACCGCCGCCCTGGACGGTGCCGCCGGCACCGGCGTGCCGGTGGTGTGCACCATGAGCTTCGATACCAACGGGCGCACCATGATGGGCATCTCGCCCAGCGAGGCGCTGGAAATCGCGCGTGGCGTCGAGCATCCGCCGGTTGCCTGCGGGGCGAACTGCGGCGTTGGCGCCGCCGATCTGGTCGCATCGCTGGTCGAGATGAGCGGTGCAGGCGCGCTGGACGGCGTGTTCGTCGCCAAGGCCAACTGCGGGATTCCGAAGTGGTTGGACGGCCAGATCGAGTACGACGGCACCCCGGAGCTGATGGCCCGCTATGCCTGTCTGGCGCTGGACGCCGGCGCCCGCATCATCGGCGGCTGCTGCGGGACTACCCCGGAGCATCTCGCTGCGATGCGCGACGCGCTGGTCACGCACAAACGCGGCGCGACGCCGACCCGGGAGACGATCGAGGCGCAGCTCGGCCCGGTATCGGTTGCGGCCGCCGGCACTGGTGCGGGCCGCAGATCACGCCCCGGGCGCCGGCGCCGCTGAACTTCCTACTTCCCTGTTTTAATTAGTAATTTTTGCTCCAGAGCCGGGTTCATTTATGTTTTTGTTGAAAAATAAACGTTGTTCAATTATAGTCCGCAAAGTAAATTAAACATTGTTTATTTTAAACGGAGGTAGTCCGATGCGATCGATAAAACGTTTGTTTGCTACGGTGACGGCCGGTTTCGACGGGTTCGTGGATCAGGTCGAGAACCACGAGGCGGTTGCCGAAGCGGTGATCGGGGACATACGGCGCAAGGCGGCCGGCCTGAAAGTCCAGCTCGCGCGCCTCGATCAGCACATCGGCCGGCTGGGCGAGCAGCGCCAGCAGGCGCTGGAAGAAGCCGAGCAATGGCGTGAACGGGCGTTGCGCGTGGCCGAAGACGACGACCGGCGCGGTTTGTACTGCGCACGCCAGCACCGCGATGCGCAGACGCGCGAACGTCATCTGGCAGGCCAGATCAGTGAGCACACGGCGCTGCGCGGCAACGTGGAACGCGAGCTCGGTGCCGTGGAGGACAAGCTCGGCGCCCTGAAGCTGAAGAAGACCATGCTCGCCTCGCGCAGTGCCCACGCTCAGGCCGGCAGGGTGACGGCCGGTGTGCGTAGCGACGACTGCGACGCCGAGGGGGTTTTCGAGCGATGGGAGACGCACATCACCCAGGACGAGTACCTGGCGGAAACGCAACCCGCACCGCGGGTCGATCCGCTGCGCGCCGAGTTCGAGGAGCAGGAGCAGCAGGCCGAGCTGCGCGAGCAGTTGTCGGCCTGGCGGGAGGGCGCCGCCAAATCGTCGGCGAAAGTTGATGACGACGCCTGAACGGACAAATCAGGGGAGAGCCTTTATGAACGAACGAACTGAAATGATGAATGACGCCGTGCCTGCAAGCACGGGCTCGATCGCTGCTACCGTGCTGCGTCTGCTGGGCGCCGGTGTGACCGTGTTCGGCGCCCTGGTGTTCATGCTGCAGGGCTTCGAGCATATCGAGCTCGCGTGGCGGCCGTGGTTCTATCCGGCCTTCATCGCGCTGCTCGGCGCCGGTGGTGCGACAAGCCTGTATCTGTTCAGAGACGCGCGCGGGGCCCGTCTGTTCCTTGGCCTGGCGGTGGCGCTGGTACCGGTGCAGTTCTCACAGCTCGGCGGGATGCTGCACGAGCTGCTCTACGGGCAGGTGGGCGCGGTGCCGGGGGTGTTTCGATCCGGTCCGGGCAGCCTCGAATTGATCGCGGCCGTAGCGGCGGTCAGCGCGCTGGTGCTGCCCGCGGCGAGCTGGGCGGGTTTCCGGATCCTGGTCAGGCGGTACGCGATGCCGTTGTGCGTGACTTTTCTGGCGGTCAGCGCGCTGCTGCTGCTGCCGGCGCGTGCCTCATGGCCCGGCCTGTTCCTGATCGGTGCGCTCGCGGGCACCTTTCTATGGCTGGAGCGGCGGCGGTTTCGCTCGGCGCCCGAGTTCGCGACCTGGGAAGGCTGGGCGGTGCGCTGCATGTTTCTGTTGCCGTTGGGTATTGCCACGGTCCGCGCCGCATTTTACATGCACGAGCTGAGCATGTTCGCCGCGCTTTTCGGTGTCGCGGGCGCCCTGCTGTTGCTGGTGATCCGTGCGGCGTTCCCGACCTGGATCGCCGAGGGAATGCGGGCACTCGCCGGGGCCTGTCTTGCGCTCGCCTGGTTGCTGCTGGCCGTCGACATTTTCTCGCTCAGCTATGACTATCTCTGGTTCGCGGCCGTTTTCCCGATCGGTCTCGTACTGCTGGTGATCGGCCACTTCGCGCCGCGCAGCGGGCGCGTGTACCGCGGTTTCGGGATCGGCTTGACGGCGCTGGCGTCATACGCCTTGCTCGACGCGAGCAACGGGATACCCGCCTGGCTCACTGTCTGCGCAATCGGCGCCGGCGCCTGCTTCATGGGCGCCTACTACCGCGAACGCAGCACCGTGTTCGTCGGCGCCGTCCAGACCATGGTTTCCCTGTTCGGCGTCGTGGTCCTGGCGCTGCGCGCGCTCGAGGCGGACACCTGGCTGGTGCTGGCGGTGGCCGGCATGGCGCTGGTGCTGCTCTCCTCGGTGGCGGAACGCTACGGGTTCGGCCTGTCCCGGATCCGCCGTTTCACCCTGCGCGAGCCGCAGGATGGGTGATACCACCGGCCTGGCGAGCCTGCTCCCCAGCGGCGCGGGGCGCAGGCCCCGCCGGGCCGGGGCCATAGTTCTTCCGGATGTGACGTGCTGGCTGGCATTCCGGCCGCCGCGTGGCATCATAGCGACTTAATCCTGACCGGAGTCAGGCCCAATGCATGAAGACACGCAGCGCAGTATCGATCAGAACGTACGCAGAACCGTCGGCATCGCCGCACTGCGCCGAATCCGGGAACTGCTCACGGAGTGGGAGTTCGAAGAACGCCGCTCGCGGCGCATCGCTCTGGTGACCGCTACCCTGCTGGTTACCGCGGTGATCGCAGTAGCAGCCTACTATTACGGCTCGCTGCGCCTGGTGACCATCAACTGATCCAGCGGGCTTTGCCGTGAAGCGGGCTGCCGCGGACCCGTCCGACCGGAGCGCTGCCGGGGTGACGCGTGAGCTGTTCGTCTACGGACTGCTCATGTTTCCCGAGTTGCTTGAAGCGCTTACCGGGCGGCGTTTTGCCGCGCAACGCGCCGTCCTCCCCGACCATGCCCGGCTCACGGTTCGCCACCCCCGGTGGCCGCCGATCGGTGCCGCCGTGGACGCGCTTGGCGATCAGGTGGACGGTGTGCTGCTGAGCGGGGTCGACGGCGCATCGCTGGCCCTGCTCGACAGTTTCGAGGGGTTGCCCGAGGCGCTCTATGTGCGAGGTGAGCGAACCGTAATCGATTCACTTGGCGATTGCGGCAAGGCTGATGTATACCTGTGCGGCAGCCGGGTACGCAGCTGCCTGGCCGGCCCGTGGGACGCACAGGCGTTCCGCTCGGCCTACTACGCGCACTATCGGGATGTGGTCATTCCGGCGTTTGTGCGCGAGTACCACGACGGGGATGAGCAAGCATGAAGCGGACACGGATTCGGCGAAGCCACTGGCTGGCCGCCTCGGCCGGCCTGGTGCTGGCCAGCAGCGCCATTCCGGGCGCTGGGCAGGGCATTTGGTACTATACGCTGGGGGTGGAAAAGGAGGCGCAGCAGGCGCAGTTGTGCGCCGCCGAATCGGATGTCCGCGCGCTCGCGGTGCTCTTCCGTGAAAAGGGCGCGCGGGCGGGCTACTTCGCGATCGAGCAGATTTACGATTGTTCCACCGGGATTGCGACGTTTACGCCGTTGGAGACCCTCGAGCGGGTGATCCTGGAGACCAGGAGCGGCGCTTATCCGATTCATTTCGTGAGAGTGCGCATGCAGGATGGGGAAACGAGCTACCTGGTCACGACACGCGACGTGAAAGAACAGTAGGCATGACTTTTTCCATCGTGGGGCACTGCGCGCGCACGCACATGGTCGGTGTTGCGATTACCACATCCAGTATCTGCGTGGGTGCGCGCTGCCCCTGGGTGCGGGCCGGCGTTGGTGCGGTGGCCACCCAGAACATCACCGATCCCGGGCTCGGCCATCGCCTACTCGACCGGCTGGCTGCCGGCGAGGCGCCGCAGATCGCGCTGCTGGCCGTAGCCGAGGAGCATGAGTACATTGCTTACCGGCAGTTGACGGTGGTCGACGTTCAGGGGCGGACCGCGCTGCATACGGGTGAGAGGACGTTGGGCGTGAACGCGGCGGCATCGGGTGCCGACTGCGTTGCGGCGGGAAATCTGCTCAGCCATACGGGCCTCCCGGCGGCCATGGTCAGTGCCTTCGAAGCAGCGGCAGATGAGCATCTTGCGCCGCGTCTGCTGGGCGCCCTGCAGGCCGGCCTCGACGCCGGCGGAGAAAAGGGGCCGGTCAAGTCGGCGGCGCTGCTGGTGGCGCATGAGCAGCCCTTCCCGCTGGTAGACCTGCGCGTCGACTGGGACGACGGCGATCCGGTGCGCACCCTGCGCGAGCTGTGGCGCGCTTATGAGCCCCAGATGCAGGACTACCTGATGCGGGCGCTCGATCCCGAGGCGGCACCGAGCTACGGCGTGCCCGGCGATCCCTGAGCGGATCGATCCGCGGACGACACCGGAAACCAGTGAATGCGTAGCGAGACGCGTGAGCTCATCGACACCCTGGTCGGGTTCGACACCACCAGCCGGGAAACGAACCTGCCGCTGATCGAGTTCGTGCGCGACTACCTGGAGCGCCTGGGCGTCGCCAGCCAACTGACCTACGACGACGACCAGCGCAAGGCGAACCTGTTTGCGACAATCGGCCCGGTGCAGGTCCCCGGAATCGTGCTGTCGGGGCATACGGACGTGGTGCCCGTCGACGGCCAGACCTGGGACAGTGAACCCTTCACCGTAAGCGAACAGGACGGGCGACTGTACGGTCGGGGTACCGCCGACATGAAATCGTTCATCGCCGTGGCGCTGGCCATGGTGCCCGACATGCTGCGCCGGACGCTGCGCGCGCCGCTGCACCTGTCGTTTTCGTACGACGAGGAGGTCGGTTGCATCGGCGTGCACCGGCTGCTCGCGGAGGTTGCCCGAATGCCGGTGAAGCCCAGCGCCTGCATCGTCGGCGAGCCGACCGGGATGCAGGTTATCAACGCGCATAAGGGGAAGCAGAGCGTGCGTTGCCGGGTACGCGGTAAAGCTGCCCACTCCTCGTTGACCCAGCAGGGGGTCAACGCGGTGGAAATTGCCGGCGAGCTGATCACCTACCTGCGCCGGATGAGCCATCGGCTGCGCGACGAGGGGCCACGCAATCCGGCGTTTGAGCCTCCCTACACAACCGTGCATACCGGGATCGTGCACGGCGGGACGGCGCTGAACATCGTGCCCGAGGCCTGCGAGTTCGAGTTCGAGATCCGCAACCTGCCGGAACAGCAGCCGCAGACCCTGTTCGAGGAGCTGCGCGAGTTTTCGGCGCGGCGGCTGCTGCCGGAGATGCATGCCGTGGACCCGCAGAGCGGGATTACCTGGGACCCGATGCCGAGCTACCCGGCGCTTGCCTGCGAGGAGGACTCCGATGTCGTGCGTCTGGCAAAACGCGTGAGCCGCAGCAACGTGGTCGGTGCGGTCAGTTTCGGCACCGAGGCGGGGTTGTTCCAGGATACCGGGATTCCGGCCGTGATCTGCGGCCCCGGCAGTATCGAGCAGGCGCACAAACCCAACGAGTACATCAGCGTCTCGCAGGTCGAGGCGTGCGAGCGCTTCGTAGGCAGACTACTTGACGAACTCGGGAAATAGTAGCAAGTTAAGCGATGTAATCGCTTGCAAATCCCGATCCAGCGCCCTACCACTTCATTTCACTACGGCATAAGGCTCACCAGTTTCATGGCAGGCGATCTGGAGAACGGCACGCGGCGAGAAGTAGACGGCAAGGAATGCATCTATTTCGACGGCTATTGGATCCGTTACTACGACCCCCCCGAAGACACGCTTGCGGCGCGCAAGCGCCTGATCGATCACCTCACGCGGCGCACGTTTCATCACACGGAGCCGGGGATCAATACGCCGGGGGACAACCTGGATGCCGCCCGCGATGCCTACGAGCAGGAAACGGACCCGGCGCGCAAGCGCGTGAATGCCGCAATGCTCGCCGGTGCACTGTTCAACCGCGCCACCGACATCTTCACCAGTGTCGTGGGCCTGGCCGAAAAAGGCGTGGAGATCAGCCCGACCAACGAGCTGATGCGCCAATGCGGGCGCTGCTTCAAGGAGGCGCTGGAACTCGGCCATAAAGTGAAGCACTACAGCGGCGAGGAGGGCATCGACGAGCTGTGGGGCGAGCCGCTGAAGGCGTTTACCATGCCGATTGCCTCGTTCTACGAGTCGCGTTACGTGAAGATCGCCCAGACCATGCGCGACATCGACCGCATCGCCGACGTGCTGGTGGAGGTGTTCAGCGACGACGAAGCGTACAAGGGCTTTACCAGGTACGTCTACGAGTATGCGGCATCGGCCCGGGAAGAGTCCGAAACCATGCGCAGCGACAACGTGATTTTTCAGGTCTGGCCGCGGTTCGTGGCGGCCGGCGAGCGGCTCGTTGATTTCCGGCCAAAGCGCCCGCCGCAGAACTCCGTGGTTGCCAGGCAGCGCGAGCTCGAGGAGCAGCGGCTGATTCTCGCCGCGCGCAACCTGATCTCGTACCTGTCCGGTGCCCGGGTGCCGATGCCGAAGAGCACGCAAGACTTCGTCGAACGTTGTGAGGCGTTCAAGGCGTGGCACGACGTTCCGCTGGCCGCCGGTTCGTAGTGGCGTCCCGCAGGAAAACACAACGTCGGCGGCCGGGGGCAGGCTGGCAGGGTACTTGCCCGCGGCTGTGAGCTACCACCTCGCGCAGCTCAACATTGCAAAGATGATCGCGCCGCTCGACGATCCGCGCATGGCCGGGTTTGTCGCCGCACTGCAGCCGATCAACGCGCTGGCCGAGGCCAGCCCCGGCTTCGTCTGGCGTCTGCAGGACGAGGCCGGCGATGCGACGGCGATCCGCGCCTTCGCGGATCCCGATGTGCTCGTCAATCTCTCGGTGTGGGAATCGCTCGAGGCCCTGCGCGAGTTTGTCTACGGCAATGACCACCGCGAGCTGCTGAAGGCGCGCGCGCAGTGGTTTCACAAGAGCCAGACGCCGCATCTCGTGCTCTGGTGGATCCCTGCCGGGCATACCCCGGGTCTCGCCGAAGCCAAAGAGAAGCTGGCGCTGCTGCAGGCGCAGGGTCCGGGCGAGCAGGCTTTCGATTTCCGCCACGCGCCTGCTGCACCCGGCTGAACCGCCGGGCGGATCCGCCTCACTGCCGTTCAGCTGCGCGGCGTCTCGATCTCCACCCATACCGGGCAGTGATCTGACGGTTTCGGCATGGCGCGTATGTCGTAGTCGATACCGGCATCGGCAACGCGCCGGTCGAGCGAGCGGCTCACCAGAATGTGGTCGATGCGGATACCGCGTTTTGGCTCACGCTCGAATCCCCGGCTGCGGTAATCGAACCAGCTGAAGCAGTCCGCGACCTGCGGCTTGACCTGGCGGTAGGTATCGACCAGGCCCCAGTCGAAGAGCGTTTGCAGCCAGGCCCGCTCCTCGGGGAGGAAGCACGTTTTACCGGTGCGCAGCCAGCGTTTCACGTTGTCCTCGCCAATCCCGATGTCCCGGTCGAGCGGCGCGACGTTGAAATCGCCCATCAGCACCAGATGCTCCTGCGGTGTGGCGGTGGCATTCAGGTAGCCCAGAACGTCGCTGTAGAACTTTTCCTTGGCGGGAAACTTGACCGGGTGATCGCGGCTTTCGCCCTGCGGGAAGTAGGCGCTGATCACGCGCAGCTCCTCGCCGTTCGGCAGCCGGTATATGGCGTCGATGAAGCGCCGCTGGGCGTCGTCATCGTCCGTCGGCAGACCGCGTGTGACGCGCAGCGGACGCGCCTTGCCAAGCAGGGCTACGCCATAGTGGGTCTTCTGCCCGAATGCCCGGACCGTGTAGCCCAGGGCCTGCACCTCCTGCTCGGGAAAGTCCTCGTCGCTGACTTTGGTTTCCTGCAGCCCGATGATCTCCGGGTCGTGCTTTTCGGCGATGGCCTGCAGCTGGTGCAGGCGCGTGCGCACGCTGTTCGCATTGAAGGACACGATTCTCACGACAGCGACCGCTGAGAGGCGCGCATGTTGTCCGCTGACCGCACGGGGCTGAGGGCGTTTCGAGTCCGCTGCCGGTTACAGGATGCTGAGCGGCTCGGCGTACTCGTAGCCAAGCTCTTCGGCGACCTCGCGGATAGTAACTTTGCCCGCGTGCACGTTAAGACCGTGGCGCAAGTGCTCGTCGTTGCGCAACGCCGTCTTGTATCCGCTGTCAGCAAGATGCAGCACGTGCGGAAGCGTTGCGTTGTTGAGCGCGAACGTCGAGGTGCGCGGTACGCCGCCGGGCATGTTCGCGACGCAGTAGTGCACCACCTCATCGACCACGTAGGTGGGCGCTTCATGCGTGGTCGGCCGCGACGTCTCACAGCAGCCGCCCTGGTCGATGGCCACATCGACGATCACTGCGCCCGGTTTCATGCGCTTGACCATCTCCGCGGTCACCAGCTTGGGTGCCGCCGCACCGGGAATCAGCACGCCGCCGATGACCAGATCGGCTTCGTGCACGTGCCGCTCCAGCGCGTCGCGGGTCGAGAACACGGTGTTCGTGGAGCGTCCGAACTGCCGCCAGTGCGCCTCGAGAACGTCCCCGCTGCGATCCAGCACCCACACCTCGGCGCCCATGCCGACTGCGATATGGGTGGCATGCGTGCCGACCACGCCGCCCCCGATGATCACGACCTTGGCCGGATCCACGCCCGGCACGCCACCGAGCAGCATGCCGAGTCCGCCGTGGGGCTTCTCCAGGCAGTAAGCGCCGGCCTGGATCGCCATGCGTCCCGCCACTTTCGACATCGGCGCCAGCAGCGGCAGCCCGCCGTGTGGCGAAGTCACCGTCTCGTAGGCGATGCAGGTGGCGCCGCTCTCGACCAGGTCCCGGGTCTGGTCCGGGTCCGGCGCCAGGTGCAGGTAGGTGAACAGCAACTGTCCCGGGCGCAGCATTGCGCGCTCTACGGCCTGCGGTTCTTTCACTTTCACGATCAACTCCGCGTGGGCGAAGATGTCGGCCGCCGACGGCGCGATCTGGGCCCCGGCCGCCTCGTACTCGCTGTCCGGCGCGCCGATGCCGATGCCGGCGTTGGTCTCGACCACCACCTCGTGGCCGTGGTGAACGACTTCGCGCACGCTCGAAGGCGCGAGACCGACGCGAAACTCGTTGTTCTTAATCTCTTTGGGTACACCGACTAGCATGGCTCAGGACTCCGATGAAGCGTGCGCTGACTGTCGAAAACCGCTTAAACTTAGGCCGCTTCGAGCAGTTAATTGTAGTACCAGTGATTTCATTTTGGTTGAGCCAGAGCACGTGGCGGATGATGATCACCGCGCGTTGACCCGTAACTCCAGGTACGGCGTGTACGATTCCCCGGCGGAGCGGGCGTTCGGGTTCCTGCTCGTGCCCACATTCTCGATGCTCGGATTTGTGTCCGCCGTTGAACCGCTGCGCGTCGCCAACCGGCTGAGCGGACGCGCGCTCTACTCCTGGCACGTCGTCAGCGCCTCGGGCGGGTCGGTGCGGGCGAACAACGGCATGCGCCAGGCCGCCGATTACACGGTGGCCGATGCGCCCGGGTTCGACACCGTCATCGTGTGCGGTGCCCATGAGCCCGGAAGCTTCGACAGTGCCGGTGCGTGCATCTGGCTGCGCAAGGCGGCAAAGCAGGGCGCCCGCTTGGGCGCCATCGAGACGGGCAGTTACATTCTGGCACAGGCACGGCTGCTGGACGGTTACCGTTGCACCATTCACTGGGAGAACATGCCGGGGTTCCGGGAAGCTTTTCCCCAGATCGACGTCTCAGGCGAGCTGTACGAGTTCGACCGCAACCGGTTCACGTGCGCGGGCGGCACCACGGCGCTGGACATGATGCTGCAGATCATCGAGCAGCAGCACGGCTATGATCTGGCCGTGGCCTGCGCGGAGAACTTCATCCACAATGGCATCCGCAGACCCACGGACGCGCAGCGCATGACATTGCGTGAGCGCACCGGCATCACCAATCGCAGTCTCCTGGAGTGCCTCGAGCTGATGGAGGCGAACGTCGAGCAGCCGCTGACCCCGGCCGAGCTGGCTGCCGCGGTCGGCATCTCAAAGCGCCAGCTGGAGCGCCTGTTTCAGCGCTATCTGGCGACCACGCCGTCGCGCTACTACACCGAGCTCAGGCTGCGCCAGGGGCGGCGCCTGCTGGAACAGACCAGCATGCCGGTCACGGACGTTGCGCTGGCCTGCGGCTTTCCGTCGCCCGGCTACTTCAGCCACCGGTACCGTGCCCTGTTCGGGCTCTCGCCCCGGGAAGAGCGTGCCGTGCATCTGCGCCGCGAGAGCCCGGGTACGCGGCTGCGTTGAACGTCCGTCGAAAAAGCACCGGTGCGTCGGAGTCCACGAAGCCACGACCGGCCGGTTGCCCGCCGCACCGGGACATGCGCGGGTGCCCGCCACCGGAAAGCGAGCGGCAGCGGCGCACGCGGCCAGGTTGCGTCCCGGAGCGCGTCCTGAGGGGTGCGCGGCTTGTCGCCCAGGACCCACTAATCGTCGCTAATGTGCGTGAGGCGAACAAGGCCTGTCGCGATACTGAGGTGTCGCGGGCAGGCGAGGAGAGCAGTATATGACACGTCGTATGGGGGGCAGGACGGCGCGCCGTGCAATGCGCGCCGCACCGCCCAAAGAGGAAGACAAGGCGGTTCACCCCGGCACGGCCGGGGACTGTTTCAAACCGCTAACGGACGCCGAGGTTCTGCGCGTGCACACGGCGGCGCTCGATGTGCTGGAGCAAATCGGTCTCAGCCAGGCGATTCCGTCCTGCATCGAGCACGTTACCCGGGCCGGGGGCCGGCTGTCGGCGGACGGGCGTCTGACGATCCCGCGCGCGCTGGTGGAGGACACGGTGGCGAAAGCGGCGCGGAACATCGTCCTGCACGGCCAGGATCCACGCCATGACATGGAGCTCAGCGGCACCCGCACGTACTTCGGCACCGCGGGCGCGGCGGTGCACATCGTCGACCCGTTCACCCGCGAGTACCGCGAATCGACCCTGGCGGATCTGTACGACATCGGCCGGCTGGTCGACCTCCAGGAGCACATCCATTTCTACCAGCGCCCGCTGGTGGCGCGGGATATGGTCGAACCCGCGGACCTGGACTTCAACACCTGCTATGCCTGCGTATCGGCGACGACCAAGCACGTCGGCACGAGCTGGGTCCAGCCCGAGCACGTCACCGAATCGCTGCATATGCTGCACGAGATCGCCGGCGGCGAGAAGCAATGGCGTGCGCGCCCCTTCGTCAGCATGTCGAACTGCTTCGTCGTGCCGCCGCTGCGCTTTGCGGAGGATGCCTGCCGGTGCCTGGAGGTTGCCGTGCGTGGCGGTATGCCGGTGCTGCTGCTGGCCGCCGGCCAGGCCGGCGCGACCAGCCCCGCCGCGCTGGCCGGTGCCGTCGTGCAGGAGGTGGCCGAGGTGCTCGCCGGGCTGGTCTACGTCAATGCCATTGAACCGGGCGCGCCGGCCATATTCGGGACCTGGCCATTTGTGTCCGATCTGCGCACCGGAGCGATGAGCGGCGGCAGCGGCGAGCAGGCGGTGCTGATGGCGGCCTGCGGGCAGATGGGCCGGTTCTATGACCTGCCCACGGGCATCGCCGCCGGGATGGCCGACTCCAAGCTCCCGGACGCGCAATCCGGGTTCGAGAAGGCCTACACCAACGTGCTGGCGGGCCATTCGGGGGCCAATCTGGTCTACGAGTCGGCCGGCATGCTGGCCAGCCTGCTCGGCGCGTGTTACGAAAGCTATATCATCGACAACGACATGCTGGGTGCGATCAACCGCACCATGCGCGGCATCGAAGTGACCGATGCTTCGCTGTCGATCGACGCCATGCGCCAGGTCTGCATCGGCGGGCCGAATCATTTTCTCGGCCATCAGCAGACACTGGACCTGATGCAGTCCGAGTACATCTACCCGGAGGTCGGCGACCGCGGGAGCCCCAAGGAATGGCGCGAGCAGGGCTCATCGGACATCGTGGAGCGCGCCCGGATCAGGGTCGAGGAGATTCTCGGGCAGCATTTCCCGCAGCATATCGACGCCGGGCTGGACGCCCGGATACGCGGGCGTTTTCGTGTGCTGCTGCCGCGTGAGCGTATGCAGCCGGTAAAGGAACCAGTGCCCGAGCTCTGATGCTCGAGAAGTATCGCGCACGGCTGGAGCCCGGCATGCTGGACTATCTGTGCCGGAGCGAACGGACGTCGATGGGTGACAGCGGCGATCCGGTTGACGAGCAGCGCCGCCGCTACCGCGAGTACTGTGCCGCCTGGCGTGCACCGCGCGCCGCGGGCGTGGCAGCGCGGGACGATTCGGTTGCGGCCGGGCACGGGGCCATCCCGATCCGAGTTTATCGGGGCGCTGCTGCCCACGCGGGCAGCGTGCTCTACCTGCACGGCGGCGGTTGGATTGTCGGCGATCTGGATACGCACGACGACGTCTGCAGCGAGCTTGCCCGGCACACCGGTGCGCAGGTGGTGGCAGTCGATTATCGCCTGGCGCCCGAGTATCCCTATCCCGCGGCGTTCGACGACTGTTGCCGCGTGCTCGATCACCTGCACGCCGACCCGGTCCGTTTCGGCGAGCGGGTGGTGGTCGCCGGCGACAGTGCCGGCGGTAACCTGGCGGCGGCACTGGCGCTCAGAGCGCGTGACCTCGAACTGCCGGCGCCCGCCGGCCAGGTTCTGATCTACCCCGGGCTGTGCGGCGATCAATCGCTCCCGGCCTACCGCGAGCTGTGCGACGCGCCCGTGATCAGCAGCAATGACGCGGGCTACTACCTGCGCACCTACCTCGGTCAACGTGCGCCGGATTCCTATGCCGTGCCCCTGCTGGCCAGCGACTACAGCGCACTCGCGCCCGCCTATGTGAGCGTCGCGGAGTTGGACCCGCTGCGCGACGATGGTCTGGTGTACGCCGAAAAGCTGCTGGCGGCCGGCGTGTCCGCGGAGGTGTTCGTCGCCACCGGCCTGACACACTCGTTTCTGCGCGCCCGTCACGCGAGTGCCGGTGCCGGCGACGCATTTGACAGGATCGCGAAGGCCATCGTGGCTTTCCTGCGGTGAACGACCCGGGAATTTCGCTATACTGGTGTCGTGTCCCACCAGCGACTGCACGATCCGGGAGCAGCAGCATGCAACAGGTAGATTTCACGAGCATGGCCGAGGGCACGCGCGAGGAGTACGAGTTTCTCGACCGCATGGAGCACGACTACGTTGCCGCCCTTCCGGATCGGATCCTGGATGCCCTGCGCCGGCTTGAAAACTCGATCGGCGGCTACCGGGTTTCGCGCCTGGTGCATTCGCTGCAATCGGCCACGCGTGCGCAACGCGCGGGCGAGTCCGAGGAAATGGTGATCGCCGCGCTGCTGCACGATATCGGTGACGATCTGGCCCCGCATTCGCACAGCGAGCTGGCGGCCGCGGTGCTGCGCCCGTTCGTATCCGAACGAACCCACTGGATCGTCAAGCACCACGGCCTGTTTCAGATGTACTACTTCGCACATCACTACGGCGGCGACCGCAATGCACGCGATCGCTTCGCTGATCATCCGTACTATCGGGCGACCGTGGATTTCTGTGCGAACTACGACCAGAACTGCTTCGACCCCGAGTATGACACGCTGCCACTCGAGCACTTCGAGCCGATGCTGCGCCGGGTGTTCAGCACCGTACGTCTCGACGACGAAGAGCGCCAGGCACGCAACGGAACCTGAGCGTACCGGCCTGACTTGCCGCCGACCCGCATACGACCAGGCCAGGATCATCCATGACGAGAATCGTGGGCATTGCCGGCAGCTTGCGTAAAGCGTCTTTCAATGCAGGGCTGTTGCGGGCAGCGGCTCAGCGCATGCCGGACGGCGCCAGCCTCGATATAGTCTCGATTCGAAATGTCCCGCTCTACAACGGCGACGAGGAAGCCGCGAACGGTATACCGGGTGCGGTGGCGGCGCTGAAGGAAGCCGTTGCACAGGCCGACGCACTGCTGATCGCGACACCCGAGTACAACAACTCGATCCCGGGGGTGTTGAAAAACGCGATCGACTGGATCACCCGTCCGCCGCGGGATATGGCGAAAGTGGTTCGCGGCAAGCCGGTCGCCGTGATCGGCGCCACCCCCGGCGGGATGGGCACGGTGCTCGCTCAGGCGGCATGGTTGCCGGTGATGCGTACTCTGGGAATGCGCTGGTACAGCGGCGGACTGCTGTACGTATCCGGTGCACGCAACCTGTTCGATGAGACCGGCGAGTTGACCGACAGGGAGCTGAGTGATCGGCTGCAGAAATACCTGGCCGGATTCGTGTCCTTCGTCGACGTACGCCGGACCGCGCAGTAGTTGACCGAACACCCGAAATCGGCTGCCGACCCGTCCGGCCGGCAGCGGTCCGAAAACGCGCAGCTCCTGGCTGCGCTGCGCCGCCAGGGTCTGCCGCCGGATGGCTCGGCGCGTATCGAACTGATTCCCGGCGGGTTCTGGAATCGCGTCTACCGCTTACGCGGCGCCGGCTGCGACTGGGTAGTGAAACAGTTCGCGCTCGGCGTGACGAACAGGATGTTTCCTATCCTCCCCGACCACGAGGCCCGTGCACTCGCGAGCCTGGGTCCTCTTGCGCTGGCACCGGGGTTCGTGGCGTTTCTGCCCGATGTCGGTGGCGCGCCCGTGTTGATCTATGAGTACTACCCGGGCGAGGCATGGCGCGAGAATGCGGCGATGGTGGGCGAGTACCTGGCCCGGTTGCACCGGGTGACGCCGGAGCACGGATTCCGCCGCCGCCCGACCTCGGCGCGCGGAATTCTGGACAACGCCGAGGAGATTCTCACCGACCTGCAGGGCGCGGCGGACGATCGCGCCGCGCTGGAGGCGTTGCGTCCGCCCTCGGGCGAGGACAGCGACGGGCCGGCAGTGGCGCTGGTGCATACGGACTGCGGTCCCGACAACCTCATCGTCGGGCCGCGAGGCGTCCTGTTGATCGACTGGCAGTGTCCCGGGATCGGCGATCCCGTCGAGGATATCGCCTGTTTCGTTTCGCCCGCCATACAGATTCTCAATGCGCACCCGCCGCTGAGTGAGGCGCAGCGCGCGGACTTTTTTGCCGCTTATGGGAGCGCTTCTTGCATGCACAGGTACATGCACCTGGGCAGCTTCTATCACTTCCGTACGGCGGCGTACTGTCTGCTGCGGCGCGAGTCACTGCGCCGGTCCGACCGCGACAGGGCGCATCGCTACGCACGCGCGTTCGACGCCGAGTGCCGCCTGCTGGAGCGTCTGCATGCAGCCGGTTAGCGTGCACCTGCACAGTTACGGCTTGCGACACCATTTCGCCTATCAACCGGGCTTCGATGTGTTCGCGTTCATCGCGCTGGCCCGCGAGCAGGGCTTCGAGGGGGTGAACATCTCCGCCAACGGACCCGGGTTTCGGCATCTGGGTGGCACCAACTCGCGGCATTTCGCCAATGTTCACGACGCGCTCGCGGCGCACGACCTCGCGGTCGAGCTGGACACCAGCGATACACGCCCGCAGCACATGAACCTGTTGCTGGAGGTGGCGGCCGCGATAGGCGCCGACCGGCTGCGCACCTACACCCGGCACACCGGTTCGCTGGCAAACGTCATGGAATGCACGATCACGGATCTGCGTGCGGTCGCGGCTCGTGCCGAGGGCACCGGAGTCAAGGTCGCGCTCGAGAACCACGAGGAATTTCTGGGCGGCGAGCTGGCTGAGATCGTACAGCGCGTCGACAGTCCGCACGTGCGTGCACTGTTCGACTACGGCAATTCGCAAATGGTGGGAGAAGACCCGCTGGTAGCGCTGCAGGCGCT
>JAHELT010000210.1 GCA_024644045.1 Chromatiales bacterium
CGAGCAGCCGGCACTCATCTACGACAGCCCGGTCACCGACACCGTACGCACCTACAGCTACGCCGGGCTGCGTGACGAAGTGGCGAAGTTCGCCGGCGGCCTGGCCGGGCTGGGTGTCGGCAAGGGCGACCGCGTGGTGATCTACATGCCGATGGTGCCGGAAGCGGCGATCGCCATGCTGGCGGTCGCGCGGCTCGGCGCGGTGCATTCGGTGGTGTTCGGCGGGTTCGCCGCGGCCGAGCTTGCGGTACGTTTCGACGACGCGGAGCCGGACGTGGTGGTCTCGGCATCCTGCGGCATCGAGCCCGGGCGGCTGGTCGAGTACAAGCCGTTGCTGGATGAGGCGATCGAGCTTGCCGGCTACAAGCCGAAGCATGTGGTGATGCTGCAGCGCCCGCAGGCGCAGGCCGCCATGCAGCGCGGCCGCGATATCGACTGGGACGAACTCATGGCGGGGGCACAGCCGCATGACTGCGTGCCGGTGGCGGCAACCGACCCGCTCTACATTCTTTACACGTCCGGCACCACCGGGCAGCCCAAAGGTGTAGTCCGCGACAACGGCGGACACGCCGTGGCCCTGAAATGGACCATGAAGACTATCTACGACGTCGAGCCCGGGGACGTGTACTGGGCGGCGTCGGACGTCGGCTGGGTGGTCGGCCACAGCTACATCGTCTACGCGCCCCTGTTTCACCGCAACACCACGATAATGTTCGAGGGTAAGCCGGTCGGTACCCCGGACGCGGGCACGTTCTGGCGCATCATCGAGCAGCACAAGGTGAAAGTGCTGTTCACCGCGCCGACCGCGTTCCGCGCCATCAAGAAAGAGGACCCCGACGGCACGCTCATCAACAACTACGATCTGTCGCATTTCCGCTGCCTGTTCCTGGCGGGTGAACGCTGCGACCCCGACACCCTGCACTGGGCCGAGCAACGCCTGCAGGTGCCGGTCATCGATCACTGGTGGCAGACCGAGACCGGGTGGTCGATCTGCGCCAACTGCATGGGCATAGAGCCCCTGCCGGTGAAGGCCGGCTCCCCGGCCAGAGCCGTTCCCGGCGTGGACCTGCAATGCCTGGACGAAAGCGGCAGGCAGGTCGCGCCCGGCGAGATCGGCGCGCTGGCGATCAAGTTGCCGCTGCCGCCCGGGACCTTCCCCAACCTGTGGAATGCGCCCCAGCGCTACGTCGAGAAGTACATGACCGAGTTCCCCGGCTACTACTCCACCGCGGATGCCGGCTACATCGACGAGGACGGCTATGCCTTCGTCATGTCACGCACCGACGACATTATCAATGTCGCCGGCCACCGTCTGTCCACGGGGGCGATGGAAGAAGTGCTGGCCGAGCATGCCGACGTCGCCGAGTGCGCGGTGTTCGGGGTTGCCGATCAGCTGAAGGGCCAGCTGCCGATCGGCCTGCTGGTGCTGAACGCCGGGGTCACCCGCGAGCCCTCGGCGATCGTCGCCGAGGTGGTGAAAATGGTGCGCGAGCAGATCGGGCCGGTGGCGGCGTTCAAGACCGCCACCGTAGTCAAGCGCCTGCCGAAGACCCGCTCCGGCAAGATCCTGCGCGGCACAATGCAGAAGATAGCCGACAGCGAGCCCTACAAGACGCCCGCGACCATCGACGATCCGGTGATCCTGGGAGAAATCGAAGCCGCGCTGCGCAGCGTCGGGTACGCGGCGCGGTAGGGAACGGACGGTATGCAGCCAGCACGAGCAGCCCTGTGAGCGATTCCGGCCGCCGGCGTCTGCGTCAATGGCAGGAACGCGCGCGCTCCGAATGCAAGCGCGCCGAGCCGGAGGCGCTCGACTGGGAAACGCCGGAAGGCATTGCCGTCAAGCCGCTGTACACCGCCGAGGACCTCGCCGCAATTCAGTTCCGCCCGACGCTGCCCGGTTTCGCGCCGTTCACGCGCGGACCGCGCGCCAGCATGTACGTCGGAAGGCCCTGGACCATACGCCAGTACGCCGGCTATTCGACCGCCGAGGAATCCAACGCCTTCTACCGGCGCAACCTGGACGCCGGCCAGCACGGGCTCTCCATCGCCTTCGATCTCGCGACCCACCGCGGGTACGACTCCGACCATCCGCGCGTGGTCGGCGACGTTGGCAAGGCCGGGGTGGCGATAGACACGGTCGAGGACATGAATATTCTGTTCGACGGCATACCGCTCGATCAGATATCGGTGTCCATGACCATGAACGGCGCGGTGCTGCCGGTCATGGCCATGTACATCACCGCAGCGGAGCAACAGGGGGTTGCCAGAGCAACGCTTTCGGGCACCCTGCAGAACGACATTCTCAAAGAGTTCATGGTGCGCAACACCTATATCTATCCGCCGCGCCCGTCGATGCGCATCGTGGCTGATATCATCGGGTACACGGCGCGAGAGATGCCGCGTTTCAACCCGATCTCGATTTCCGGCTATCACATGCAGGAAGCGGGGGCCACCTGCGTGCAGGAGCTCGCTTTCACGCTCGCCGACGGGATCGAGTACGTGCGTGCCGCGCTGGACTCGGGACTGGAGGTCGACGCATTCGCGCCACGCCTGTCGTTCTTCTTCTGCATCGGCATGAACTTTTTCATGGAAATCGCCAAGCTGCGCGCGGCGCGCGAGCTGTGGGCAACACTGATGCAGGAGCAGTTCTCACCGCGCGACGAACGCTCGCTGATGCTGCGTACCCACTGCCAGACCTCGGGCGTGAGCCTCACCGCACTGGACCCGTACAACAACATCGTGCGCACTTCGATCGAAGCGCTGGCGGCCGTGCTGGGCGGCACGCAATCGCTGCACACCAACTCTTTCGATGAAGCGCTTGCGCTGCCCACCGACTTCTCGGCGCGCATCGCGCGTAATACGCAGTTGATCCTGCAGGAGGAAACCGGCGTCACCCATACCGTGGACCCGCTGGGCGGTTCCTACTACATCGAGAGCCTCACCCACAGCCTGGTCGTGGAAGCGCGCAAGCTGATCGACGAGGTCGAGGCGCTCGGCGGGATGACCAAGGCGGTCGAAGCCGGCATGCCCAAGCTGCGCATCGAAGAATCGGCGGCGAAGCGCCAGGCGCGCATCGATCGCGGTGAGGAGGTTATCGTCGGCGTCAACAAATATGCGCCGGACGGGGAAACGCAGGTCGACATACTGGATATCGACAACTCCGCCGTGCGCGAGGCGCAGATCAGACGGCTCCGGCAAGTGCGCGAGCAGCGTGACGAAAACGCGTGCCGCGAGGCGCTGGCAGCCCTGAAACAGGCCGCGCAGAACGAAGCGGGCGAGCTGCTCGCGCGCGCGGTCGATGCGGCACGGGCACGGGCCAGCGTGGGCGAGATATCGGCGGCGCTGGAAGAGGTTTTCCAACGACATCAGGCCGAAACCATGTCGATATCGGGTGTGTACGGGGCATCGTACGCCGACGATGCCGAGTTCAACGCCATCGTCGGCAAGGTCGCGGCGTTCGCCGAAGCCGAAGGGCGCCGGCCGCGCCTGCTGGTGGCCAAGCTCGGCCAGGACGGTCACGACCGCGGCGCCAAGGTGATCGCCACGGCGTTTGCCGACATCGGCTTCGACGTCGATATCGGCCCACTGTTCCAGACCCCGGAAGAGGCGGTGCGCCAGGCCGTCGAGAACGATGTCCACGTGATCGGCATCTCCTCGCAGGCGGCCGGGCACAAGACCCTGGTACCGCAGGTCATGGAGGCGCTGGAACGGGCCGGGGCGAATGAGTTGCTCGTGGTCTGCGGCGGCGTCATCCCGCCGCAGGATCACGCGATGCTGCGCGGGCTCGGCGTCGCCGCGATCTACGGTCCGGGCACCAACATCCCGCAAGCGGCGGCCGAGATCATCGAGCTGATAAGCGCAAAGCGGCTCGCCGCCTGACGGTCTACCATAGCGTTGCTGCGCCAGCGCCCGCGCGGCAGAGCGAATCGCGGAAATCATTCCATGCAAGACATCATCGAACGCCTGCAACAAAAACGCGAAGCGGCACGTCTGGGCGGCGGCGAAGCACGAATTGCCCGGCATCACGCGGCCGGCAAGCTGACCGCCCGCGAGCGCGTCGAGCTGCTGCTCGACGAGGGCAGCTTCGAGGAGTGGGACATGTTCGTCGAGCACCGCTGCAGCGACTTCGGCATGGCCGAGCACACGGTGCCCGGCGACGGCGTGGTGACCGGCTACGGCACGGTCAACGGCCGCCTGGTGTTTCTGTTCAGCCAGGATTTCACCGTGTTCGGCGGCTCGCTGTCGGAGGCACACGCGGAAAAGATCTGCAAGATCATGGACCAGGCGATGAAAGTCGGGGCGCCGGTGATCGGACTGAACGATTCGGGCGGCGCGCGCATTCAGGAGGGTGTGGCCTCGCTGGGCGGTTACGCGGAAGTCTTTCAGCGCAACGTGCTGGCGTCCGGGGTGATCCCGCAGATCTCCCTGATCATGGGCCCGTGCGCGGGCGGTGCGGTCTACTCGCCCGCAATGACCGATTTCATCTTCATGGTCGAGGACACTTCGTACATGTTCGTGACCGGACCCGAAGTGGTCAAAACCGTTACCCACGAGGAAGTCACGCACGAGCAGCTCGGCGGCGCGAAAACGCATTCCACGGTCTCGGGCGTCGCGGACCGCAGCTTCGCCAGCGACGTCGAAGCGCTGCTGATGCTGCGGCGTTTCGTCGATTTCCTGCCGTCGAGCAACCGCGATGCGGCGCCACGCCTGAGCGCCGACGACCCGGCCGGGCGCAGCGAGCCGTCGCTGGACACGCTGGTGCCCGACAATCCCAACAAGCCGTACGACATGCACGAGCTGATCGTCAAAATGGTGGACGACAGCGACTTCTTCGAACTGCAGCCGAACTACGCGAAGAACATCATCATCGGGTTCGCGCGCATGCAGGGCGTCAGCATCGGTATCGTGGCGAACCAGCCGCTGGTGCTCGCGGGCTGCCTGGACATCGACTCCTCGCGCAAGGCCGCCCGCTTCGTGCGTTTCTGCGACGCTTTCAACATCCCGATCGTGACCCTGGTCGATGTTCCCGGGTTCATGCCAGGCACCGCCCAGGAGTACGGCGGAATCATAAAGCACGGCGCAAAACTGCTGTACGCCTATGCCGAAGCGACGGTCCCGAAGATCACGGTCATCACCCGCAAAGCCTACGGCGGTGCCTACGACGTGATGGCGTCCAAGCACCTGCGGGGCGATGTGAATCTCGCCTGGCCGAGCGCCGAGATCGCCGTGATGGGCCCGAAAGGCGCGGTCGAGATCATCTTCCGCGAGGACCTGGCGGATGCGGAGAAGATCGTCCAGCGCACCGAAGAGTACCGCGCGAAGTTCGCCAACCCGTTCAGCGCCGGGCATCGCGGCTTCATCGACGACGTCATCTCGCCGCGCAGCACGCGCGAGCGCGTGTGCCGCTCCCTGTCGATGTTGCGCGGCAAACACCTCGAGAACCCCTGGCGCAAGCACGGCAACATTCCGCTCTAGCCGGCACAGCGAGACGTCTGCGCGTGTTCAAGAAAATCCTCATAGCGAATCGCGGCGAGATCGCGTGCCGTGCAATGCGCACCGCGCGGCGTATGGGCATCGCGACGGTTGCCATCCACTCGGACGCCGACCAGGATGCACTGCATGTGCGCATGGCTGACGAAGCGGTGCCGGTCGGCACTGCACCCTCTGCCGACAGCTACCTGCGCGGCGACCGCATCGTGGCGGCGTGCCGGCAGACGGGTGCCGAGGCGGTGTACCCCGGCTACGGGTTCCTGTCCGAAAACGCCGACTTCGCCCGCCAGCTCGCCGATGCGGGGATCGTGTTCATCGGCCCCAACGTGGCGGCCATCGAGGCCATGGGCGACAAGATCACCTCCAAACGGCTGGCGGAGGAAGCGGGCGTCAACGTGATTCCCGGCTTCGGCGGGGCGCTCGAGAATGCCGAGCGCGCGGTCAGCGTGGCCCGCGACGTCGGCTACCCGGTGATGCTCAAGGCCAGCGCCGGCGGCGGCGGTAAAGGCATGCGGCTAGCCCGCGACGATGACCAGTGCCGGGAAGGATTCACACGGGCGGCGAACGAGGCGCGCGGCAGCTTCGGCGACGACCGGATTTTCGTCGAGAAGTACATCGAACGCCCGCGTCATGTCGAGATCCAGATCATCGCCGACGAAGCCGGCAATACACTGTACCTGAATGAGCGCGAGTGCTCGATCCAGCGCCGCCACCAGAAGGTCATCGAGGAGGCGCCCTCGCCGTTTCTCGACGAGGCAACCCGCAAGGCGATGGGCGAACAGGCGGTTGCGCTCGCGCGCGCGGTGAGCTACCGCTCTGCCGGCACCGTGGAGTTCATCGTCGACGCGCAGCGGAACTTCTACTTTCTCGAGATGAACACGCGCCTGCAGGTGGAGCATCCCGTCACCGAGCTGATCACCGGGCTCGATCTGATCGAGCTCATGCTGCGCGTCGCCGACGGTCAGACCCTGCCTGTGGCCCAGTCCGACGTGACCATCAACGGCTGGGCAGTGGAGACACGCATCTACGCGGAGAACCCGTTGCGCAACTTTCTGCCGTCCGTCGGCAGGTTGTTGCGCTACCGGGAACCGCCCACCGGCAACACCGTGCGGGTCGATGCCGGGGTCGAGGAAGGCGGTGAAATTTCCATCTACTACGATCCGATGATCGCCAAGCTGATCACGTGGGGCACCACGCGCAACGCGGCCATAGCGGAAATGCGCGCCGCGCTGGACGCCTACTACATCCGCGGCGTGGAGACCAACATCGCATTTCTCGCCGCCCTGATGCATCACCCGCGCTTCACCCAGGGCGATTTCTCGACCGACTTCATCGACGAAGCCTACCCGGACGGCTTCAGCGCCGAGCAGGCCGCACCGTCGGACGCCGGCCTGCTGTGCGCGGTGGCCGGAGTCGTTCACAGTCGTGTGCTGGAGAAGGCGGCGAGCATCGACGGCACGCTGCCCGGATACGCCGCCGGCGGGCGCCGCGACTGGGTGGTGGTCAAAGGCGCTCTGGAAACGCCGCTGCGTATCGAGCCCGGCGCCGAAGGCGACGAAATCGAGACCGGGGGCATGCACTATCACGTCAGCAGCGGGTGGCGTGTGGCCGATCCGCTGTTCGTGGCCACGGTCAACGGGGAACGCGTGAGCGTGCAGGTCGAGCGCGACGGCATCAGATACCGGCTCACGCACGGCGGCGTCAGCGACGAGTTGCTGGTCCTGAACCCGCGGGCGGCCCTGCTCAATCGCCACATGCCGGTGAAAGCACCCCCCGATCTGTCCAAGTTCCTGCTCTCGCCGATGCCGGGATTGCTGGTTTCGCTCACCGTCGAGGCGGGGCAGGCGATAAAGGCCGGCGAAGAGCTGGCCGTGGTGGAAGCGATGAAAATGGAGAACTCGCTGCGCGCCGAGCAGGACGGTGTGGTTGCCGCCGTGCTGTGCGCCGTCGGCAATACGCTGGAAGTCG
>JAHELT010000211.1:0-6837 GCA_024644045.1 Chromatiales bacterium
GATGCGCTCCGGCATATAGGATTCACCGTCAAGCTCAAACCTTACATCCAACGCCGGGACGGATCCGCAAAAGGCGACTGGGACGTCGGCATCGCCATCGATGTGTTGGACGCGGTGAATGACGTCGATACGGTCGTGCTGCTGTCCGGCGATGGGGACTTCGACCTGTTGCTGGAAAAAATCAGAACGGACTGTGGCGTGCAGGCCGAGGTTTACGGGGTGCCGTTGCTCACCGCCAGTTCCCTCATTGACGCAGCCAGCAGCTTTCATCCCATTGAAGAGGGTTTGTTGCAGTAATGAGTTTTCACGCAGCAACCGGAGTCAGCACATACCCCTCATCCGTCAGCTCGAGCGTGTAGCCCATACGCCGACTTTCACTGAACAGCAGCTGCACGGTTCCCGATTGCGGTAACAACATGTGCAACGGCATGAATTGCCCGATCCCGCCGGTCAGTCGATCTACCGTGCCCTGGTGATCGACGCCGATCAGATAGCGCATGGCCTCACGCCGATACGAGGAACCGCCTTCGGCGAGAACCCGGTAAGCCAGCTCCACTTTCTGTCCGTCCGCCGCGGTGCGAAACGCGCAATACGCGAGGCTTTGCCGGTAACTGAACGAGGGCTCACCGAACCCCACGCCAGTGGCCACCGATTCAAACTCGGCCACATCCGGCGCTGCTTCCGCCAGACTCTGCAACAACGCCTCGAGTTCCGCACGGTCCGTAGATTGCGCCAGCGCAACCGCAACTCGACCGGCAATTCCGGGCGTGCCCAGCCGTGCGCCGAGATAGAAGCCGGCCGAGCGGACCTTCGCAGGCACGCCATCGGCGGTGAACCGGGATACTAAAGACGACGACCCTGGGTGACGGATCTGGGCAAGGTAGATGAGCGCCGACACCTGCCGGGCTTCCCCGCCACCATCGGCGAGCTGAGATTCGGCATACGCGAGGGCCGTGGGCGTGCTCGGGATCAGCGCCAGCGCAAAAAACGCCGAGCGGTGTAAGCCTCCATCGGCGCCGCTACTGGCCGCACGGATCACGTGATCCACGGAGGCCACACTGCCGATCTCGCCAATGACGTTCAGCAGGCGAACCTTCAGCTCCCCGCTGCTGTCGGGCGCGGCCAATGCCTCGTGCAGCTGCGGCAGCGCCGGCTCGCCGACGATGATGAGCCACTGCGCCGCCTGCTTACCCCGTCCCAGCAGCGCGATGTTCCGCGCGATTCCGCCCGCACTGCTGTGGCGCGCCAGCTCCGTGGCAAAAGAAGCCTGCAGCTCGCGCCGGGCCTCGCGTTCCGCCGCGTCCTGTCGAGCCGCTTGTTCGCGTGCGCGATTACGGCGCTGCTCGTCCCGCAATGCCACATAACGCGGCGACTCGTTACCCAGTGCTTTGTTCAGCTTGCTCACCGCGGCCAGGTAGTCGGCCTGATTCAGAACCCCTTCATCGAGCAATGCATCCAGGCCGTCACGGATCTGGTGCTGGCGTTCGGTCGCTTCGACCGCTACCAGGGTGTTCAGCAGCACAACATCCGCTTCGGCTCCCAGCAACCGCTCCGCCTCGGCGCCCCCGGACAACGACAGTCGAAGCTCGTCGAGCAGGAAGTCAACGCCGACCTGGCTCGGATGAGCAGCGACGATGGCCCAGACAGACCGGCGCTCGGTAGATCGCTTCACGTCACCGATCACGGCGATCAGTGGCGCCACGTCCAGACCTTCCATGTTTCTGAGGGCCTCGAAGATCCGCGCCAGGGCGGAACCACGATTCGGTCGCGGCTGCTGACCGAGGTAGCCCCTGAGCTCCGCAATCAGCAACCCCGCCGCCCGGGGCGTGGCGAGCTTCGCTAACGCATCGTAAACGGTGCGGCGCATCTCATAGTCGTATCTGGCTGGCTGCTCCTGTGCGAGAACGCGCTCGAAGGCCTCCACCATGTCATCGCGCGCTTTCGGCTCGGCAAGCGATGGTGCGAGCTGACCGATTGTCTGCAGTTCGCTTGCCGCAAACGCATCCAGCGGTCTGCTGGCAATGTCCTGCAACTCGGCAACGATGGCTGACTCCGCATCCGCTCCCCCAAGTGCGGCGAGCCCGCGCAGGACAACCGTGCGCAGCATGCCGTATTTGATCTGAAAGCTCTGCTGCGGCTCCTCGCGGCTGGCCTCTGCAAGCAGCTCGCGAAAATAGCCGGCGGCCGGAACGTAGTGGCGCTGGGTGAAGAACTTTGCGTAGTGCTGGTGCAGACCCGGCGATTCGTACTTTTCCCAGGGATCGTCGAACGGCAACAGACTCCGTGCGTGCGCCAGCACCTGGGCTTCGATGTCCGGAAGATGTGTGGCGGTGACTGCACTACCAAAGGCGTAGTAACGATTCGTCTGCCTCTCGGCCAGCGATACCGTGCGCAACGCGGCCAGTACCGCCTCGCTCCGATAGACGTTCTTGCCAAGCAACGCGACCAGGGCACGGTCGAGCTTCCGATCACCCAGATGCTCGAGCAACGCGCGCTCCAGCTCGGGATCGATGCAGACGCTGTCATCCGCGTTGAGATACTGGCCCGAGTAGACGAACAGGCCGTCGACATCGGCGCTGGCGAGCAAGGTGCGAAAAGCCTCCAGATTCCCCGCCAGCCCGAGGCGCATGATGGCGAACATGCGGGTGTCGCCTTGAACGGTGCGCAGAGTAGTCAGCAACGCCGAAGTTTCCGCGGCGGTGGCGGGGGCGCTGATCACGTTGTCCGAGCGTTGATAGGCCACACTGCGGTTCAGGCGCTTGGTTGCGACGGGGCACAGATCGGTTTCGGCAACGCCCGCAACGGGCACGAAAGCAACCGAGCACACTGCCAGCAATCTCAACCAACGCGGCCGTTGATGGTGCACCGCTTTCTCCCTGGACTGAGACTGCCGGCAGTTTGCGGTGCGACGAACTGCCGGGCAACACCCCAGTTGCCGTATAGTCGCAGCGATGGATTCCGCCCTGATCATCGATATAGCGCTGTGGCTCCTGGTCGTGGTGCTGGTGGTGGCCGGCATAGCAGGTCTGCTGCTCCCGGCACTGCCTGGTCCACCGGTGCTGTTTGCCGGTCTGCTGGTCGGTGCCTGGATCGACGACTTCGCCTACGTTGGCTGGATTACCCTGACCTTGCTGGGGTTGATGGCGGCACTCACTTACGCCGTGGACTTCGCCGCCGGCGCGCTGGGTGCCAAGAAGTTCGGCGCATCGCCACGCGCGGTATGGGGAGCCATCATCGGCACCCTGGTCGGCGTCGCCTTCGGCGTGGTCGGTATCCTGCTGGGGCCCTTCATCGGCGCCCTGATCGGAGAGCTGTCGGCCCGCCGCTCGCTGGGGGAGGCGAGCCGTGCAGGTGTCGGCGCCACCATCGGGCTCGTCGTCGGCACGGCCCTGAAACTCACGCTGGCGTTCGCAATGCTCGGCACGTTTCTGCTGGCCAGGTTCCTTTAGCTGTGCGCCGCTACGCCTGAGAAATCCGGCTCACCGCCTGCTCGGACAGGGTCAGCGCGCGGTCGATACTGTCACGCATTTCGTCGAGATCGATGCCATCGGTACTCTTCTTGCCTTCGCAGTAACGTGCATAAACTCCGTGCACGATGGCGGCACTCTTCCAGCGGTTGAAGCCGACGTAGTAATCGAGCTTCGACAGATCCCGGCCGGTGCGCTCGGCATAGCGCTCGGCCAGCTCGGTGCGGGTCGGAAACCCCTCGGGTGCGGTGGCCGCATCCGGCAGGACAGGTTCATCGTCCGTCGGGTCCGGCCAGCGGTTCAGCGCATAGACCAGGTCGGCAAGCGGATCTCCCAGGGTGGAGATTTCCCAGTCGACGACGGCGGCGATGGTGCAGTCGGGTCCCACCAGGCAGTTGTGCAGACCGTAGTCGCCGTGCACCACCCGCGCGGGACCCTGATCGGGAATGTTCTCCAGCAGGAACCGCTGCAACTCGTGAGCGCGCGGGTCGTCGTAGTCGGCCGCCTCGATGGACGAGGTCCAGGAGCGGTACCAGGTCTTGAGCTGCCTGCCGACGTAGTTTTCTTTCTTGCCGAGCTCGCTTAGCCCGACTTCGTCCGGGTCCACCGCGTGCAGCGCGGCCAGCACGTCGATGAACGACAACGCCATTTTGCGGCGGTGCTGTGGGGGCACCCATCGCCGCGTGTCGTCCGCGTCGTAGAGCGGATGGCCGTCGATCAGCCCCATCACGTAAAACCACGCGCCGGTCACCCCGGGGTCTTCACAAAAACCCAAAGCGGCAGGTACCGGCACGGGGGTCGGGCCCAGCGCAGAGATCAACGCCCACTCCCGACTCATGTCGTGAGCCTTTGGCAGCAATTCTCCCTGCGGCGGGCGGCGAATGACGGCCGCATTGCCATTTGCGTCGTCCAGGCGATAAGTGAGGTTGGAGTGGCCGCCCTCCAGCCGGGTCCACTTGAACGGCGGCCGCAAATCGTCGATATGGGCATCGATCCATGCTTCCACTGCCTCTACCCGATACCCTTCCGGACCGGTGCTTTCATCGTGTAGCGTCATTGTGTCCCCTCACGTCGAATCGAGGTAAGTTACTACCTTGCCCGGAAGGCTGCCAGGAGCGCTGTAGCGATGGCCTACGTCGAAAATCGGACCATTCACGATGCAGACTCACACGTCATGGAGCTGCCGGGAACCCTCAATGGCTACCTGGAGGGCAAGTACCGCCGCGCGTTCGAAGACAAGGTTCGAACCAGCCCCGCCGAAATCCGCTGGGCGGAGGAGGCGCGCGAGATGCACGATGATCCCGCGTTCCGCGCCGGCGACGCCCACAACATCCTGCTGCGCAAGAACCATCAGGCGCTGGGTTCGTTCCGCAGCGAAGACCGGCCGAAGGCCCTGGATCTGCTGGGCTTCACATCGCAGCTGGTTTTCACTACCACGGCGCTGAGCAACTACAACCTGGAACACAGCGGCGAGCAGGAGTTGGCGTGCGAGGTCGCCCGTGCCCACAACCGGATGATGGCGGATTTCTGTGCCGTGGACAGCCGGCTGCTCGCTACCGGCTACGTTCCGCTGGTCGACATCGAACAGGCGCCGGCAGTCGCCAGACAGGCGATCGAGCTGGGCTGCAAGGGTCTGGTGATCCCCTCGCGCTGCCCGGCGGGCCACTCGCCCAGCCACGTCGGGTTCGATGCGCTGTGGGGCCTGGTACAGGAAGCCGGCCTGCCGATTCTGTTTCACGTCGGCGGCGAGGAGAAGATGAATGCGGCTTATGCGCACAACGGGCTGGCCCCCGTGAAGGACTTCCACGGCGGCGACGAGAACTTCACCTCCACCAGCTTCATGAGCATACCCCTGTCGGTCTGGCAGACCATGGCCATGCTGATCGTCGATGGGGTGTGCGATCGCTTTCCTCACCTCAGATTCGGCGCCATCGAACTCGGTGCATCCTGGGTGCCCAGCTGGCTGCAGTTCATGGACGCGGGATTCGGCGCGTTCAGGAAAGGCGAGGAGCGATTGCAGAAGCTTTCAGCAAAACCCAGCGAAATCGCCAAACGGCAGTTCCGGGTAACACCTTACCCTCACGAGGACACCAGTTGGATCATCGACAACTCGAGTCCGGACATGTGCCTGTTTTCGTCGGACTTTCCCCACGTGGAAGGCGGCAGGAATCCCCTGAAGCGCTTCAACGAAACCCTCGCCGGCACGAGCGACGTCGCGCAGCGGAAGTTTTTCCGCGACAACTTCATCGACTTGATGGGGCGTGGGCTGGATGAGTCGCTGCACGATCATCCCGATCTGGCTGCCGCATGAGCAGCAGCGCCTGATCAGGCGGACAGCTGCGCGAGCAGGGTGTCGTCCGCGGAGAAATCGAACTCGTAGAGCCCCCGGCCCTCCCGTTGCCACCATTCGTAGGCATTGCGGAAACCCTCTTCGATTCCGAAGCGCGGTGACCAGTCGATGTGGCTGAGCGCCTTGTCGATCGAGAGCATGGCCGAGCCGGAGAGCGACTCCCCCCAGTGCACCAGCGGTGGCCGCTGACGGCGCGCGACGTCCATCGGCACCTCGACGATCTGCGGTTTGATACCCATGGCCCGCCCGATGAGATTAACAATTCCCACCACGCTTGCGACTTCTGCGCCGGATACGTTGTACGCCTCCCCATGGACGCGCTCGTTACCCACCAGGGCCGCCATCAGGCGAGCGACGTCGTTGATGTGCACAAGCTGCACCACAGCAAACCCTTCGCCTGGAATCAGAATCGGCCGCCCTGCCTCGAGCCGCGCGAAGAACGCCGGATCTCGCGTCGGCGCCGGGCTGCGCGGCCCCATGGTGTGACCAACGCGCAGACACGTCGCAGGAAAGCCGTTGCGTTGCCATTCGGCGAGCAGGTAGTCCTCGCACTGCACCTTGCCCACACCGTAGGCCTTACGGGGGTCGTCATCAATCGGCGCGTGGCGACGGAAGTGCTCGTGAATCGGCTGCACAAAGCTGCGCCGATACACGGCCATGGAGCTGGTAAACACGTACTGTGCAACCCGGCCGCGGAACAGCTCCACCATGGGCTGGACATCGCTCAACGTGAACGCGGTGTTGTCGAACACCACGTCGAAATCGTCCCGGCGATCCGCCAGCGCGGCCTCGAACGCGCCAGGGAGACGGCGATCTGCGACAATCCGTTGCGCGCCCTCGGGCAAAGGTGCTTCGTGACTGTTGATGACCGTGACATGGTGACCGCGCTCCGCCAGCTCAAAAACCAGGTCGCGACCAATGTAGCGATTCCCGCCGGTGACCAGCACCTTCATCCAATTCACCCCCCTGCGTGATCCGACATCATAGTTCAAAAGGCACCACCGGCGGAGCGTCGTGGTA
>JAHELT010000211.1:6847-7370 GCA_024644045.1 Chromatiales bacterium
GATTGCCACAGCCATGCTGCCGGAGACACTCATGTACATTCTGCACGGCGCCGCAACATCACCCTTCGTGCGCAAGACCTGGATCTTCCTGAAGGAAAAGGGTCTCGCCTTCGAGCACAGACAACTCGATCCGCTGGACAAAACCCAGCGATTTCTCGCCATGAACCCCGCCGGCCGCATCCCGATCCTGGAGGAGGCGGACGGTAACTTCGTCTCCGACTCATCGGTAATCTGCGATTATCTGGAAAACGTGCATCCGGAACCCGCCCTGTATCCCCGAGCGCCCCGCGATCGCGCCCGGGCGTTATGGTTCGAAGAGTACGCCGATACCGCCCTGACCGGCCTGTGTGCACGCATCTTCTGGATGTACATCATCATTCCCGTGCGCTCGGGCGCGCCGACAGATCAGGCCGAGGTCGACGCGTATCGCGGCGAGCAGTTTCCGGGTGTATTCGATTACCTGGAACGCGCAGCTCCCGAGGACGCCGGAATAGTCAACGGCCAGTTTGGAATAGCCGATATC
>JAHELT010000052.1 GCA_024644045.1 Chromatiales bacterium
GGAACCGAGGGATCCTCGGCCTCGAGCTTGGCGCGCAGATCGCCCAGATCGTTGTGCTTGAAGATGCGCTTTGCCCCGCCATTGCGGCGGATGCCCTCGATCAGCGGGGTGGCCGGGCTGCCGCCGAACAGATCGTCCTGGCCCACGGCGGCCGCGCGATGCTGCTGCTCGGCGGCGCGCATCAGCTCCGGCAACGCCGCCAGCAGCTGCGCCCGGTTGGCCTGGATCGCATCCAGGGCACCGGCCCGGATCAACGCCTCCAGCACCCGCCGGTTGACCCGCTGCGGGTCCAGGCGCCGGCACAGCGCAGCAAAATCGCCGAACGCACCCCGCGCGTCGCGTTCGGCCACGATCGCCTCGATGGCGCTGCGGCCCACGCCCTTGATGGCGCCCAGGCCGTAGCGGATCGAACCGGCGTCGACCACCGTGAAGGCGTAGTCGGAAGCGTTAACGTCCGGGCCGAGCACGCTCAATCCCAGGTTCTCGCACTCGTCGATCAGCGTCACGATCTTGTCCGTGTTGTCCAGGTCCGCGGTCAGCACCGAGGCCATGAACGCGGCGGGATAGTGCGCCTTCAACCAGGCGGTCTGGTAGGCGATCAGCGCGTACGCGGCAGAGTGCGATTTGTTGAACCCGTAGCCGGCGAACTTCTCCATCAGGTCGAAGATCGGCCGCGCGACGCGTTCTTCGACACCGCGTTCAAGCGCCCCGCTGACGAATACTTCCCGCTGCTTAGCCATCTCCTCGGGCTTTTTCTTGCCCATCGCGCGGCGCAGCAGGTCGGCGCCGCCAAGCGTGTAGCCGGCCAGCTCCTGGGCGATCTGCATCACCTGCTCCTGGTACAGGATGACCCCGTAGGTCGGCTTCAGGATCGGCATCAGCGCCTCGTGCGTGTACTCCACGCGTGCACGCCCGTGCTTGCGGTCGATGAAATCGTCGACCATGCCCGACTGCAGCGGTCCCGGGCGGAACAGGGCGACCAGCGCCACGATGTCATCGAAACAATCGGGCTGCAGCCGCTTGATCAGGTCTTTCATGCCGCGCGACTCGAGCTGGAACACCGCGGTCGTCGCGCAACGTTGCAGCAGGCGGTAAGTGGCCGGATCGTCCTTGGGCAGGTCGGTGATGTCCAGCGGCGCCTCGCCGGTCGCCCCTCGCTGCTGATTGACGATGCGTACCGCCAGGTCGATCACGGTCAGGGTGCGCAGTCCGAGAAAGTCGAACTTCACGAGGCCGATGGTCTCGACATCGTCTTTGTCGAACTGGGTGACCGCGTTGTCGCTGCCCTGCTCGCAGTAGAGCGGCGTGAACTCGGTCAGCGCGCGCGGCGCGATCACTACACCGCCAGCGTGCTTGCCGGCGTTGCGCGCCAGGCCTTCCAGGCGCTTCGCCAGTTCGAGCAGGCTGCGCACCTCGGCATCGGACCGGTTCAGCTCAGCCAGCTCGTCGGATTCCCGCAGCGCCCGCTCCAGGGTCATTCCCAGCTCGAACGGAATCAGCTTTGCGATCCGGTCGACGAACCCGTAGGGATGCCCGAGCACGCGCCCCACGTCGCGAACCACCGCACGTGCAGCCATCGAGCCATACGTGATGATCTGCGACACCTTTTCGCGCCCGTACTTGTCCGCTACGTACTCGATCACGCGGTCGCGGCCGTCCATGCAGAAGTCGACGTCAAAATCCGGCAGCGACACGCGCTCGGGGTTCAGGAAGCGCTCGAACAGCAGCTCGAACTCCAGCGGATCGAGGTCGGTGATCTCGAGCGCATAGGCGACCAGCGAGCCTGCTCCCGAGCCGCGGCCCGGGCCGACCGGGATGCCATTGTCGCGCGCCCAGCGGATGAAATCGGCGACGATCAGGAAGTAGCCGGGGAACCCCATCTGGCAGATGACATCCAGTTCGCGCTGCAGCCGCGCCGCGTACGCATCCACGCTCGCCGCCTGCGAGCGCGCCAGGCGGCGTTGCAGCCCGCCCTCGGCCTGGCGTCGGAAAAAGGCCTCGGTGGTTTCGCTTTCCGGTACCGGAAAGTCGGGAAGGTAGGATTCACCGAGCTGCAGGCGCAGGTTGCAGCGCGTGGCGATCGCCACGCTGTTCTCCACCGCCTCCGGCAGGTCGTCGAACAGCTCCTGTATGGCATGCGGACTGCGCAGGAACTGCTGCTCACTGTAGTCGCGTGCGCGGTGCGGGTCGCCCAGCGTGCGCCCCTGTTGAATGCACACGCGCGCCTCGTGCGCCTCGAAATCGTCGGGCGCCAGGAACCGCACATCGTTGGTCGCCACCACCGGACATGCGCACTGCCCGGCCAGCTGAACCGCCGCCTCCAGGTATTCCTCCTCGCCGGTGCGCCCGGTCCGCTGCAGCTCCAGGTAGTAGCGCTGCGGGAACAGCTTCAACCAGTCCTCCAGCGCCCGCCGCGCGCGCTCGAAGCGGCCGTTCAGCAGCGCCTGGCCCACCTCCCCTACACGTCCACCCGAGAGCGCGATCAGACCATCTGTAGCGCCGGGCAGCCAGGCCTTGTGGACGACCGGGCCGGTGCGCTGCTCCGCCTCGAGGTAAGCGCGCGTGATCAGGCGCGTGAGGTTGCTGTAACCTGTGCGGTTCTGGCACAGAAACACACACCGCTGCGGCTCGCCGGAACCGCCGTCGACGAACATCTCGGCACCGATCACCGGTTTCACGCCGGCCGCCAGCGCGGCGCGGTAGAACTTGATCGCGGCAAACATGTTGCCCTGATCGGTTACCGCGATGGCCGGCATACCCTCGGCCACTGTCCTGGTGATCAGGTCGCCGATGCGTACCAGGCCGTCTACCAGCGAGTACTCGGTGTGCAGGTGCAGGTGGACGAACGGCGGACTCATGTGCAGTCGTGGGCAAACCCCGGGAGCGACGGTTGCAGCAGCAGCTCACGCACCGGCGCAAAACTGTGGCGATGCAGCGGACACGGGCCGAATTTTCGCAGCGCCCGCAGGTGCGCCGCCGTGCCGTAGCCCTTGTGGCTGGCGAATCCGTACTGCGGGTAGCGGCGGTGGAGCCGGTCCATGACCCCGTCACGATACACCTTGGCCATCACCGAGGCCGCGCTGATCGCCGGCACCAGCGCGTCGCCGTTGACGATGGCGCGCATCGGCAAGGCGAGCACCGGGCACTGATTGCCGTCCACCAGCGCCAGGTGGGGGATTACCGCGAGCCGCGCAATCGCCCGCCGCATGGCGATCAGACTGGCCTGCAGGATGTTGAAGCGGTCGATTTCCGCGACGCTCGCCGCGGCTACCCCCCAGGCCATCGCGGTGCGGCGGATCTCGTCGACCAGCCGTTCACGCTGGCGCGCCGTGAGCGCTTTGCTGTCGGTTAGCCCGTCTATGTCACGCTCGGCCGGCAGGATCACCGCTGCGGCCACCACCGGCCCGGCCAGCGGGCCGCGGCCCGCCTCGTCCACGCCGGCCTCGGTCTCGATACCTGACGGATCGTTCATGGCGCCCGGCGATCCGGCAGGCAGTTTTGCGAAACAAAGCAAGGGTCGGTTACATTAGAAAGCCCATACTCGGTCAGCCATGAGCTCGGTAGTCGCTTGATATGCACTCTGTCACCACGGCAGTCGTAGGTGTTGGTTATCTCGGCCGGTTTCACGCGCAGAAGTACGCAAAACTGCCGGGTTGCCGGCTGCTGGCCGTGGTCGATACCGACGCCGAACGCGCCGCCAGCGTGGCCGATGAACTGGGTGTTGCCCACTGCACGGACTATCGCCAATTGCTTGGGGAAGTCGATGCCGTCAGTATAGCGGCACCGACTACCCTGCACCACGAAATCGCGCGTGCTTTTCTGCTCGCTGGGAGCCACGTGCTGGTAGAGAAGCCGATCAGCGTTTCCGTGGCCGAAGCGGACGATCTGATCACCCTGGCGGAGCAGACCTCGCGGGTCCTGCAGGTCGGCCATCTGGAACGGTTCAATGCGGCGCTGGTGGCCATGCAGCGCCGGCTCGAGCGGCCGCTGTTCATCGAGTCGCACCGCCTGGCGCCCTACAACCCGCGAGGCACCGACGTCAACGTCGTGCTCGATCTGATGATCCACGACATCGACATCGTGCTGAACGTGCTGCGCGCCGAGGTCAAGGGTATCCAGGCCGCGGGCACCAAGGTGCTGTCCGACGATATCGACATCGTCAACGCCCGACTGGAGTTTTCCAACGGTTGTGTCGCTAACGTGACGGCGAGCAGAGTGGCCCTGAAATCGGAGCGTAAAATGCGCTTTTTTCAGCACGACGCTTGTCTGTCCGTGGATTTTCAGCGCCGGGTGCTGACGGTGTACAAGAAAGGCGAGCGGGAGATGTATCCTGGCATACCGGAGATAGTCGGTGAGGCGCACGAGTTCGAGGACGACGACGTCATTCTGGCGGAGATCCAGGCCTTCCTGGGTGCGATTCGCGACGGCACGCCGCCGGTGGTGAGCGGCGAGGACGGCCGCCGCGCGCTGCAGACGGCGATTGAGATCACCGGCATACTTTCCGGGACGCGGCCGGTAAATTGAGCGACACGACCAGAAGCACACCGTCACGGCATGCGCTGTTGATCTCGACAGATGCCGCGCTTCGCGCGCGGCTCAGCGCGCTGCTGCGTAAACACTTCCCCGGAGTGCCCATCAACGAACGCCGCGATCTGCGCGACAATCAGACCGTCTGGGACATCCGCTCACAGAACTATGCCCTGCTTCTGATCGACTGCGGCGCGCACGATCAGGACGAGCTGGAGTTTCTCGCAAGCCTCAACCGTACCGGTTACGGCAGCACGGCGGTGGTCGTGCTGACCACCGCGGCGCAGGCACCCGTCATCCACGGCATGAACGTGGGTGCGGTGGACTTCCTTGACCGCGACGATCTCAACGACGCCGAGTTCGCGGAAACCATCGTGCGCGCGTGCAACCGATCGGGCGCGGCCGAGGAACAGGAGTTACCGGAAGCTGGCGCGCTGCTGCCGCCGGAGCTCGCCATCAAAGGCTACCAGCCGATCAAGACACTGAGCGTGACCAGCGAAAGCTACGTGCTGCTGGTGCGCCACGCGAAGACGAACCGGCAGTTCGTGCTCAAGTTTCTCCCGGATACCACCAGCGAACGGCTGGTCAAGCGATTCCTGCAGGAATGCCGCGTCGCTACCAGCCAGCATCACACCAACCTGGTCGGCGTGAAGGAGCAGGGGCTCTCGTCCGGCGCCGCCTACTACGTGATGGAGTATCTGGCCGGGGGCTCGCTGCAGATGCGTCTGCGCACACGGTTTTCGCAACAGCGGGCACTGCGCACCATGCATCAGCTGGCAGCCGCGCTGCAACATCTGCACGCTGCCAACATCGTGCATCTCGACGTGAAGTCCGCCAACATCCTGTTCCGGGACGAGAACACCGCGGTGCTGATCGATTTCGGCGCCGCCCGGCACGAGCTCATCAACCGCAGCTACACACTGAAGGACCATGCGCTGGGCACGCCTCACTATATGAGCCCGGAGCAGGCGACCGGTCGGCCGCTCGACCAGCGCGCCGACCTGTACGCCCTCGGGGTGGTGTTCTTCGAGATGCTCACCGGCGCCTGCCCCTACCAGGGCGAAACCATTTCAGAGGTCTTGTACAGTCACCTGCGCAACCCGATTCCCGAGCTGCCCCTGCACGTGCGGGTGTTCCAGCCGATCATCAACCGCCTGCTGGCAAAGAAGAGCAATGATCGCTACGCCAGCAGCGCTGAGCTGCTGGAGACGCTGTCGGCGGCAACCGCTTCATCTACCGCGCGTACGATCAATCCGGTGACCGAGCTGCCCCCGCTGTCGCCGGAATCGTTGTCGGATTGAACCTCCACGACGGAGCGCCTTGAACCGACGCCAGTTGTCCGCGCGCCGCATGAAAGTGTTCTGCAGCGTCTTCGGTAACCGCCCGCTACCTCCCCGTACAGCTCGCGCATACGACGGCGTCATCGGGCGTCACCGTCCGCGGCGGTTGCCGCTTTACGGCCGTACAGGTGGGAGCAGCGCGACCTGAAGCGCTGAGGCGGATGTCAGGCTTTGACGAGCTTCAGGAAATTCTGCAGCGAGGCGTGCGCGTCGGCGGGCTCCGGCGCGGCATCCACGATCGAGACGGCGTCGAACTGGGGCTCGCGGACGCTGAGGTTGTCCCCCAGGCCCATCGCCTCCAGCTTGGAGCGCACGGCGCGTTCGTCGACGTTCAACAGCGTGGCACTCGCTTTCAGCGCTTCGCGCAGGTGGTCTTCGCTGACCGGCGGGTGTGACCAGTGGCTGCGCAGGAATTCGTCTTCCAGCTTCGCGAAGCGGTCCGCGTAGTCGGCCTGCAGGGTCTCACGCTGTTTACGCAGGGCGTCGATGTCGAGCTCGGTCTGCTCCTCGCTCTCGTCGAGCTGGGTACGCCGGCTGTTGATTTCCTGTAACGCGTTTTCCTCGTTACGGATGCGCTGGCGCGTTCGAGCCACGGCATCGGCCAGCTCCTTGTCGCGGTTCTTAGCCGTTTCCAGCTCACGCTGCAGGCGCGCGACGTGCTCACGCATCTCGGCCAGGGCCTGCTCGTCCTCCTTGACCAGCTTGCGGCGTTTGACCAGCTCATCGCGCAGGGTCTGCTCGTCTTTCAGGGTCTGCTCACGGCGGCGCTGAATGCCGACCTTGCGCGTTTCGACCTTCTTCTGCGACGCGAGGAACGTCTCGAGTTCGCTGTCTTTCTTGTCGAGCGCCTCCAGGCGTGCTTCCTCACAGCGCAGCACACTGGACTTGATCGACTGGATGCGTTCCGCCGTCAGCTGATCGAGCTTCATCTGCGCACGGCGGCGACGCTCGAGCTCGCGGTCGCGAGCGGTCACGGGTTCAGGCTCCGGCAGGGGCGCCGGCTTCGGCTCGGGTTTGCGCGCCCCCGGCTCTTCGACGGCGTCGAACGCCGGCATGGGAAAGTCGCGAGGTTCCTCCGCATCGGCCACGGCCTCCACGGGTTCACGACCTGCCTGCATGGCGGCATCGATCTCCTGGTCGACCAGGTCGACCACGAGACCGAGCGCGTCGCATTCGCCACGCCCGCTCAGTTCGTGCAGGTATTCGCGCACCGCGAGCAGTTTTTGATGATCGAATTCTTGGCTCATCTCTGCGGAGTTCGCGGTTTGTCCGCGATTAGGCTTTCCCGGCTTTCCCATCCACGTTTGAAAGCGAAATATACGCCACGCCCGGCGGTATTATCTTGAGAAGCGTCACATTTCCCGGCGTTGCCAGCGCCCGATGCGCCGCCGCAACACCTGAGAAGCCTAGCACAATATACCGCTAAGTGGTTGAGCGGAAGGCACAAACACTCGAAGTGAGGGCGGAGGCCGAAAACCGGGTGTTGCGCCGGCGCAACAGCGGCGTCCCGGGGCCTGTGGCGGCGCTACGGCAAACGTTCAGCATCGCGGGCGCCGGGCCGGCTCGAAACCATGCCTAACGGCCTGATTTGATTCGCAAAGCCGATTCGCCGCCGGACCCCTACGGGCGCGGAACGGGCTAGCCCGCATGTTGCACGAAGGATTCGCTCCTCAGGGAAAATCTGGCTGAGTAGATCGGACGATCGGGTGCAGGGGTAATAGCCGGCCTGTTGCTCAAGACCGATCGTTCGCCACTATTGGACATCGGATGGCGACGCCAGATTTTTCTTGGAGCAGTGAACAGGTGCCAACCTTTACCCGTTGAGGTTACGGGAAAACAGGCTCAAACGCTTGATTTCACCGTCAAACGTGACTACTCGGTAGCCGCCTTCGTGCAATATGCGGGCTAGTGACAGCGCTGCACGCTTAGCGCAGAATCGCCGCTTTCGAGCCCGCCGGTCCCCACGCTTGACGGCAAACATCATGATCAGCGCCGGTGAGGCCTCCGGCGACCTGCACGCCGCTAACCTCGTGAGCTCGTTTCGCGGGCTGGGCGGCGAGGCGGCGTTCTGGGGCATGGGCGGCCCCAGGCTGCGCGGGGCGCAGGCTGAACTGCTCGTCGACTGCCGCGACCTGGCCTACATCGGTTTCGTGGATGTAGTGTTGCACTACCGCAAGCTGTTGCGCGAGCTGCACCGATTGCGCGACGCGATGCGCGCCCGACGGCCCGATCTGGTCGTTCTGGTCGACTACCCTGGTTTCAATATGAAGCTTGCGGGGTTCGCGAAAACGTTAGGAATTCCAGTGCTTTACTACATCAGCCCGCAGATCTGGGCGTGGCGCCCGAAGCGCATACACGACATAGCCGCCGCGGTTGACATGATGGCCGTGCTGTTCCCGTTCGAAGAGCAACTGTACCGTTCCGCCGGCGTTCCGGTGCGCTTCGTCGGGCATCCGCTCCTCGATGCGGTCGCTGTGCAGACTCCGCGCGACCCGCTGCTCGAAGAGCTGGGCCTGGATCGCGCGCAGCCGACGGTGGGGTTTCTCCCGGGCAGCCGCTCCGGTGAAGTCAGCCGCATTCTGCCGACGCTCGCGCGCACGGCGATCCGGCTGTGCGAGCGGCTTGGGCCGGTCAACTGCCTGCTGCCGGTCGCCGACACCCTCGACCCGGCGCAGGTCACAGACCTCGCCAGGTCCCTGGGCGCCGAGCTCACCACTGTACAGGGGCGCACCTACGACGTTATCAATGCCTGCGACGCGGTGGTCACGTCTTCAGGCACCGCGACCCTCGAGACCGCCATCCTCGGCGTGCCCATGGCGATCGTCTACCGTGTAGGGCGCCTCAACTACTTCCTGATGAAACGGCTTATCACGCTGGAGCACATCGGCCTGGTAAACATCATCGCCGGACGCCGTGTGGTGCAGGAGTTCGTTCAGGCGCAGGCGCAACCGGAAGCGATCGCCGGCGAGTTGACGCGTCTGCTGGAAGACACCAGGTACGCGCAACGGGTGCGGGCCGATCTGGCGACCGTCAAGGACCGGCTCGGCCCGGGGGGGGCCAACCGGCGGATCGCCGAACTCGTAGCGGAGATGCTGCCCGCCTGACGGTCTCCGCGCAGGACGCCCGCCCGCCGTCCGGCAGCTCAGCGCACGACGCCGCGCTCGCTGCTTTCGATGAACTCGACGAAGCGCTGCACTTCCGGGTGAGCGGCACGCAGCGAATCGATCGTTTCCTTCGCAGTGTCACGGCCGCCGCGCCGGCGGATCAGCGCTTTGTACGCCGTATGCAGCGCCGCTATGGTGGTCTCATCGAAGCCGCGTCTGCGCAGACCTATCTTGTTGATGCCGTAGGGTCGGGCCTGCGTGCCGGCCACGATCACATACGGGGGCACATCGCGCGTAATTATGGTGGAAATGCCGGTAAAGCAATGCTCGCCCAGGTGCGTGAACTGATGCACCTTGGTAAAGCCGCCGAGAATCACGTTGTTGCCGATCTCCACATGCCCCGCTATCTGCGACGTGTTGGAGAAAATCACATTGTTGGCAATCCGGCAATCGTGCGCCACGTGCGTGTAACCCATGAACAGATTGCCGTCGCCGATCCGGGTTACCCCGCCGCCGCCGGCCGTGCCGCGGTTGACCGTGGCGAACTCCCGGAATGTATTGCCGTCACCGATCTCGAGCCGCGTGGGTTCGTCGTCGTACTTCAGATCCTGGGGCGCCTCCCCGAGGGAGCAGAACTGGAATACGCGGTTGTTCCTGCCCATGCGCATCGGTCCGTTCAACACCACGTGAGGCCCGATCCTGCACCCCGCACCCAGCTCGACGTGCGCGCCGACGATCGAGTACGCGCCGATTTCCACGTCCTCGGCCAGTGCGGCATCGGCATGCACGATCGCGGTTTTGTGGATCACGCGTCCGTCCGCCCTCACTCGACGCGACGGTGCGCGCTCATAAGCTCCCCGGTGCAAACGGTATCGCCCGCCACATCGGCACGCGCGTTGAACTTCCAGATACCTCGCTTGCTGTTGATGACGTCCACCACGATGCGCAGCTGATCACCGGCGGTCACCGGCCTTCTGAATCGAACGCCGTCGACACCGACGAGCAGATACAGCGAGTTCGAATCGGCGGCATCGCCCATCGTGAGGGAGCCAAGCAGCCCGGTGGCCTGGGCCATCGATTCGATTATCAGTACCCCGGGGAAGATCGGGCGTCCCGGGAAATGACCGGTGAAGCACGGCTCGTCATAGGTGATGTTCTTGATCGCAGTCAGCGTGCTGCCCGGCTCGTAGGAAACAACCCGGTCGACCAGCAGAAACGGATAGCGATGCGGCAGGCGCGCCATGATCTCCTGAATGTTCAGCTCGCCAGGCGTATGGTCGCTCTTAGTCATCAATATCTACCCGTTTCTCGATGTTTCTTATACGCCGAGCAAGGTCGTCCAGCTGCTTGATCCGCGCACGAGTCCGGCGCCAGCTTACACTCGGTTCCAGCGGGGTCGCCGAGGCATAACTGCCCGGTTCAGTAATCGACTTGGCCACCAGGGACATTGCCGCCACCTGCACGTGATCGGCGATCTCCAGATGCCCGAGAATACCGACCCCGCCACCGATCCGGCAGAACCGCCCGATGCTCGCGCTGCCGGCAATGCCCACACAGCCCGCGATTGCAGTATGTGCGCCGATGCGCACATTGTGAGCAACTTGTATCTGGTTATCCAGTATTACACCGTCCTCCAGCACCGTATCTTCCAGGGCCCCGCGATCGATGGTCGTCGCCGCACCAATCTCGCAGTCGTCGCCGATGCGCACCGCGCCGAGCTGCGGAATCTTTGTCCAGCGTCCCGCGTCGTTGGCAAAGCCGAATCCATCACTGCCGATGACGCTGCCGGACTGCACGACCACGCGGTCTCCCAGGATACAGCGCCCGAGCACCGTGACGTTCGGCAGCAACAGGCAATCGCCCCCCAGGCGTGTGCCTTCGCCCACGAAGCAGCCGGCGCTCACAACGCTCCCTGCGCCTATGACCACTCCCGCCTCGAGCACCGCCCTCGGGCCGATCGCCACGGCGTCTCCCAGCTGCACGTCGTCGGCAAGCACGGCGCTGGGATGCACACCAGCAGACGGGCGCGGTCGCGGATGCAGCAGTTGCGCGACACGCGCATACGCCAGGTAAGGATCCGGCACCACGATTGCGGCTCCGGGGCATTGCCCGACCAGATCCCCGGTAACCAGCACCGCACCCGCGCCGGTATCGGCCAGGTGCTGGCGAAAGCGCGAACTGGCAACGAAGGTGATGGTATTGGGTGCGGCATTGTGAATCGGTGCTACGCTGTCGATCAGGCACGCCCCATCGCCGTGCACCTCGCCACCCAGGTGAGTGGCGATCTCGCTTACCGATAGCGCCATAGGTGCGACTCCCGCAATCACTCATCCATTTCAGGGGCGAAATGCGGCGGAAAGCGCAACGGTCGCAACCTCATGGATCGCAAGGGCTCAGTTGTCGGCGGCCTGCTGCTTGCTGTTGCGCTGCATGTGCTCAAGAATGTTTTCCGTCAGGTCGAATCGCTTGCTGGAAAACAACACACCGTCGCTCAAGATCAAGTCGAAGCCCTCTTCCTTGGCCAGCTTATTGATGGCCTCCATCACCGACAGCCGCACCTTCTTGAACTCGTTGTTTTTCTGGATGTTCAATTCTTCGCGAAAATCCTGTTCCTCGCCGCGCAACTTCCGCTCGAGGGTACGGATATCGCGCTCCAGCTCGATGCGCTGCTCGGCCGTCATGATCAGACCGTCTTTCTCCAGCTGCTCGCGCTTGCTCTTCAGCAACGCGCGCTTCTCGCGAATGGCTTTCTGCTTGGGCGCGAACTCTTTTTCCAGCCGGGCGCTCGCCGCTTTCGCCAGGGGCGCGCGATCGATGATGAAGGGAATATCGACGAAGCCGATCTTCGGCTCCTGCGCGGGCACCGGATCGGCCCACAGAGTGAGCGCCAGCAGCGCAATGGCTGCGAATGAGGGGGGGTTCCTGGCCATTATTGTCTGTTCTAGTGAGGGCCGATCAGCCACCGACTATAGCATGAAACCATGATTACTCTGCACATCCTGGACCGCCTGCAGGCCGCTCAGAACAGCGTCCCGATAGCGAACTGAAACGTCTCGGTCTCGTCCTCCGGCCGTTCATTTAACGCATTGGCCAGACTAAATGTCAATGGTCCGATAGGGGAAAACCAGTTGAACGAAACCCCTGCGGCGGTGCGCAGTTCGCTCTCGTCGAAAGCGGACACTTCCCCGTAAACATTACCCGCGTCGATGAACAGACTGAAGCGTGTACTGCCGGGTTCTTCCACCCACGGCGGCGGGAAAATCAGCTCCGTGGTGAACACGGACTTGAAGTCGCCGCCCTTGGCGTTGCCGTTCGAATCGCGCGGGCCGAGCGAGAAGGCGCGGTACCCGCGCAGCGAGCGAATGCCACCTGTGAAGAACTTCTCGAAGAACGGCAGCTCGTTCAGATCGCCGTAGCCGTTGCCCCCGTCGAGGTCGCTGCGAAAAGAGAACACCAGCCGGTCCGTCAGCGGGTAAAACAACTCGTAGTCGTAGCCGAGTTTGAAATACTCGAGATCGCTGTTCGGCAGCGTGACCTCCATACTGAGTATGTGCTTGCTGCCGCGCTCCGCGAAGGTCGTGCGGTTGCGCGTGTCGTGCACCAGGCTGGACGTGATGTTCAGGACATCGTACTTGTTACCGTTGGCCGCGATAAAATCGGTGACGTGAAGCGGCGTCGACTCGGTTTCCGTGACCTCGGTGGTTTCCACTCCGACACCGAGTCTGAGGGTAGTGAATTCACTCAGTGGAATTCCGAAGCTCATGCTGCCGCCGAACGCGTCGGTCAGGAAGTCGGACGTCGTCGACAGCTCACCGGCATCGGTTTCGCGAGCGAAAACGCGAAAGCTGCGGCTGACTCCGTCATCGGTGTAGTAGGGATCGGTGTATGAAAAACTCACCTGGCGGCGCGTCGAGCTGCGATCCAGAGCGACCGCGATGCGGTTGCCGGTGCCGAACAGGTTCTCCTGAGACACACCGATATTGAACAGCACTCCCTGGGACGATGAGAAGCCGAGGCCCAGGCTGAGCGAGCCGGCCGGCCTTTCCTTGACGGTGAAGCGCAAATCGATCTGATCGTCGGTACCGGGAACGCGCACGGTATCGACCTCGACGCTCTCGATGAAGCGCAGGCGCTGGATGCGGATGCGCGAGCGACTGACCAGCTTGGGCGAATACCAGCCGCCTTCGAACTGCCGCATCTCACGCCGGAACACGATGTCCTTGGTTTTGGAGTTACCCTGGAACTCGATGCGCCTTACGTAGGCACGCTTACCGGGATCGACTACGAAAGTCAGGTGCACGAGTCGTTCCGCGTCGTCTATCTTCGGGACCACGTTGACGTTCGCGAACGCGTAACCCTGCTGTTCGATCTGGCTGGCCATCCTTGATGCGCTCTCGCTCATACGCTTGCGCGAGAACAGCTCACCCGGCGCTATCTGAATCTCGACGCGCAGTTGCTCCTCGGGTACCGGAAGCTGACCGCTCAGCCGAATATTGTCCACCGAATAGCGTTCGCCCTCATCGATATTGATCGTGATATAGATGTCGCGCTTGTCTGCTGAGATCGAGACCTGCGTGGAGACGATCTCGAACCGGATGAACCCCCGATCCTGGTAGAACGAACGCAGCGTTTCCAGATCGCCGGACAACTTGGCGCGCGAATACTCGTCCGCACTGCTGAACAGGCTGAACGCGCCCTCGACGCCCGACTCGAGCAGATCTTGCAGATCCTCGTCCGAAAACTGCTTGTTGCCGATGATCTTTATGTGCCGGATGCGTGCGTTCTCCCCCTCGAAGATCTCGATGTTGATGGCAACCCGGTTACGTTCGAGCTCCTCGAGAGAGGTCTTGAGCGTCATCGCGTAGTAGCCCTGACTGAAGTACAGCCGCTGCAGCTCCTGCTCGATCTTCTCCAGGACCGAAGCGTTGAACACACGGCCGCGCTCGATGCCCAGGCGCGCCAGCGATTCGTCAAGCTCTTCGTCTTCCAGCAGCGAGTTGCCCTCCACATCGACGCGGGCAATGGCGGGACGTTCCTCTACCGTGACCACGAAGGTGTTGCCGCGGCGTCCCACCATGACATCGTGGAACAGGCCGGTCTCGTAGAGCACCCTGATCGCCGCGCTGATTTCGCGCGTGGAAACCGTGTCGCCGACTCTGATCGGCAGATAATTGAGCACCGTGCCGACAGTGATCCTGTCGGTGCCGCGAATCTCGATGTCCCCAACGGTGAATTCAGTCTGTGCGGACGCGCGCATCCCCGCAAACAGGCACCCAAATACAATTATGGTTCGAATCCATACCCACGCCCTCCGCATGCGGTCATCCCATCAGGCGTGCTATGTCGTTGTAGAACGCGAGTCCCATCAATCCAAACAGAATCATGAGCCCGATCTGCTGACCATACATCTGCACGCGCTCTGAAATCGGTTTGCGGGTTACCGCTTCCATCGCGAAGTACAGTAGATGGCCACCGTCCAGGACCGGGATCGGGAGCAGGTTTAGTACGCCCAGACTGATGCTGATCAACGCCAGAAAGTTCAGGTAATGATCGATGCCGATACTGGCCGTCTGACCGGCATACTGCGCGATCGTGATCGGCCCGCTGATATTACGCAGGGCTGCTTCACCGGTGAGCAGTTTACCGAGCACCCGCAGCGTCAGCGTGGTCATGTCCCAGGTGCGCTCCAGCGCCTGCGCGGCCGCTTCGATCGGGTCGTAGCGCACCGTGGTGCGCATCCGCGCCAGCAGCGGGCGCGACTCCACCTCGTAGGCGCCGATGTAGCCGATCTGGCCGGCGTCCGTGTCCTTGAGGCCCGGACGCAACTGCAGTTCCACCTCGCCGCCCGCACGTTCGACGACCAGACGAATGTCCTGCAGCGGCCTGCCCCGCACGTAGGTCACCCATTCGCGCCAGGTGTTGATCGGCGTGCCGTCAGCGCGCAGCACCAGATCACCCACTGCAATGCCGGCGCGCGCGGCCGCGTGATCTTCGAGCAAACCGCCTATGCGCGGCGGCACATCGGGGAACCACTGCACCAGGCCAAGCTCACCGATGAAATCGCCTTCCTCCTTGAGCAGCGAGCGACTCGGCAACGGCAGCGTCCGGGTTGCCGTGCCCCCCTGCGCATCCTGCACCTGTACCAGCAGCGGGGCGTCCGAGTCGAGCGCCTGCTCGAGGATCACGATACGCACCCGTGACCAGGTCGGCGTAGGCTCGCCGTTCACCGACACGATCCGGTCTTCCTGCTGGAAGCCCGCCCGACCGGCGGCCGTCTGCGGGTCGACCTCGCCCAGCAGCGGCGTGATCCCGTTGATGCCGATCACGAACGTGCACCAGTAGGCGGCGATCGCGAGGATGAAGTTGAACAGCGGACCGGCCACCACGATCGCCGTGCGGCGCGGCAGCGATTGCGTGTTGAAGGCGCGCGCGCGCTCCTGCGGCGCCACCGGGCCCTCGCGTTCGTCGAGCATTTTCACGTAACCGCCCAGGGGGATGGCGGCGATGACGTACTCGGTGCGGTCGGCACCTGCCACCCGACGCCACAGCGGGCGCCCGAAGCCCACCGAGAAGCGGAGAACCTTGACGTTCAAGCGCCGCGCCACCCAGTAGTGGCCGAACTCGTGGAACGTGACCAGGGCTCCCAGCGCGACGATGAACGCCGCCGCGCTGAAAAGGATGTTGCTCATGCCGCATCGACCTCCGCGTAGTGTGTCACGTGCTCCGCTGCACGCCGGCGTGCGTCCCGATCGGCGCCCAGCACCGATTCCAGGGTATGACCCGTCTGAATGGCTGAATCCGCCAGCGTGCGCGCGATAATTTCGTGGATTCTGTCGAAACGCAACTTACCATCGAGAAATGCCTGCACCGCGACCTCGTTGGCCGCATTGAGCGCTACCGGCGCGGTGCCGCCGCGATCGAGGGCCTCGAAAGCGATGCGCAGGCACGGAAACCGTGTCGTATCGACCGGTTCGAACGTAAGGCTGCCCGCCGTTGCCAGATCCAGCGGCTCAACCCCTGCATCGATGCGCTGCGGCCAGCCCAGCGCATGCGCAATCGGCGTGCGCATGTCAGGATTCCCCATCTGGGCGAGCAGCGAACCGTCTTTGAAACGCACCAGCGAGTGCACAATGCTTTCCCGGTGCAGCAGCACCGACAACTGGTCTGCGCGCGCGGCGAACAACCAGCAGGCCTCGATGACCTCCAGCCCCTTGTTCATCATGGTGGCAGAGTCAACCGATATCTTGCGGCCCATTTGCCAGTTCGGGTGCGCGCACGCCTGCTCGGGCGTAACGCCAGCCAGCTCGGTGAGCGGACGGTCCCGAAACGGGCCACCTGAAGCGGTCAGCACGATCTCGGTGACGCCGACGCGCTCCAGCCCCTCGCCAAACTGCTCGGGCAGGCACTGAAAAATCGCGTTGTGCTCGCTGTCGACGGGCAGCAGCACCGCGCCGTTGTCTCGCGCCGTCTCGAGCATGAGCTCGCCGGCCATGACCAGCGCTTCTTTGTTGGCCAGCAGAATGCGCTTGCCGTGGCGCGCCGCGCCGAGCGTCGGCACCAGGCCGGCGGCCCCGACGATACCGGCGATCACGCACTCCACTTCCGGCAGCGTGGCTACCCGCTCGAGTCCCGCCTCGCCGACCAGCAGCTCGGTTTCCAGCCCCTTTTGCCTGAACTGCCCCGCAAGGCGTTCCGCCGCGCCGGAATCGGCCAGCACCGCGTATCGCGGTCTGAACCGCAGGCACTGCTGGAGCAGCACGTCGGCGCGATGCGCGGCGCTCAGTGCGACCACTTCGAAGCGTTCCGTGTTACGTTCCAGCACGTCGAGCGCGTGCGCGCCGATGCTGCCCGTGGAACCCAGTACGCTGACGCCAATCATGCCGCTGCCGCCCCGCCCTCAATCCACTGCAGCCCGAGCGCGCCCAGGGTAAACACCGGCATCGCGGCGGTCAGGCTGTCGATCCGGTCCAGCACCCCGCCGTGTCCGGGCAACAGGTTTCCGCTGTCCTTGCGCTGCGCAGCCCGCTTCAACAGGCTCTCGAACAGATCGCCGACGACGGAAACACCGCCGGCTGCGACGACCAGGACCACCAGCAGGGTCGCCGCGCCGGGGCTCGGGCCGAACCACCAGCCGCCCAGCAGCCCGTAGACGGTCACCAGCACCAGCGCCCCGGCCACGCCCTCCCAGGTCTTTCCCGGACTGATGGCCGGCGCCAGCGGGTGCTTGCCCCAGCGCCGGCCGGTGAAGTAAGCGCCGATATCCGCCACCCACACGATACACATCGCGTACAGCAGGAACAGCGCCGACGAAGCGTTGCTGCCGTGCAGATACAGGATCGCGATATAGGCGGGCAACAACGTGATCGGCCCGGCCAGCAGCCACCCGGTGCTGATACCGCCCCCCAACTGAGCCGGGGGCCGGCCCCGCAGGATGCGCAGGCTGACCAGCAGCCACCAGACACACCCGAGCGTAAAGAGCGCGGTCCCGGGCAGCAGGCTGGCCCCCGCGGCGAGCAGCGCCATGCCTGCCACGTAAGCGGTCCTGGCGGCCGGTTTGTGCAGCCCGGACAGGCCGCCCCACTCCCAGGCGCCGAGCAGAATCACGGCCCCCAGGACCAGGCCCAGCCAGCGCGTTTCCAGCCACAGGATCGCGGAGACGATGGCCGCCGCCAGCACCAGCGCTGTCATCACACGCAGCTTAAGCATGTTTACCATCCCCCACCTGCTCGCCGGTGCGCCCGAAGCGGCGCTGCTTGGCCCGGAAACAGGCGAACGCCTCGTCCAGCGCAGCGGCGTCGAAATCGGGCCACAACAGATCGGTGAAGTACAGCTCGGTGTAGGCAAGCTGCCACAGCAGGTAGTTGCTGAGGCGGCGCTCGCCCCCGGTGCGAATGAACAGATCCGGCTCTGGCAGATCGCCGCCGCACACCGACCGGGCGAGCAGCTGCTCGTCGATACTGTCGGGCGTTATACGTCCCGCGGCCAGCGCCTCGGCGATGCTGCGCGTTGCCTGTGTCAGATCCCAGCGCCCGCCGTAGTTGACCGCGATCAGCAACACCATCCCGCTGTTCCTGGCGGTCAGCTCCTCGGCCCAGCTGATGCGCTGTTGCAGGGCGGTGTCGAAGCGCGTGCGATCGCCGATGAAGCGCACACAAATGCCATTCTTGTGCAACCGCGTCACTTCGCGCTGCAGCGTGCGCAGGAACAGTTCCATCAGCATGCTCACTTCCTGCTGCGGGCGGCGCCAGTTCTCGCTGCTGAACGCGAATATGGTGAGCACTTCGACGCCGCGCTCCGCGCAGGCCTCGACGAGGCGCCGGGTCGCGTCGACGCCGGCTTGATGGCCCGCGGTACGCGGCAGGCCACGTGCCGTCGCCCACCTGCCGTTGCCGTCCATGATCACGGCGACGTGCCGCGGGACCGTAATGGTGGCCGCTATCGACATGGTCGGGGGTCACTCGCAGCATCGGACGCACCGTGCGGCAGGTGTCGCGCCGCCCGCCCGGCAACCCAGACAGGCGACGCCGCCCGGTCGACCCGCCGCCGCCGGACAGCGTTCGATCGTGGCCCCGGTGGAGCCGTGCGCCTCGATCTTGGTCGGATCGTGGGAGTCAAAACCGTCGCTTCTAGGTAGCCGCCTGCCTGCCGCACGGGGTCAGACCTCGAGCAGTTCCTGCTCTTTCTGGTCCAGCAACTGGTCCATCCCGGCGATGAACTCGTCAGTGAGCTTCTGCACGCCTTCCTCCGCACGTCGGTCTTCGTCCTCGGAAATCTCTTTCTCTTTCAACAGCTCTTTGAGGTGATGGTTGGCGTCGCGCCGGATGTTACGGATCGCCACGCGCCCGTTCTCGGTCTCGTGGCGCACCACCTTCACCAGGTCCTTGCGGCGCTCCTCGGTGAGCGGCGGCATGGGGATGCGGATCACCTCGCCGGCAGTGGCCGGATTCAGGCCGAGATCGGAGTTCATGATGGCTTTCTCGATCACCTGCACCATCGGTTTCTCCCAGGGTGTCACCGCCAGCGTGCGCGCGTCTTCAACACTGACTTTGGCGGCCTGGCTCAGCGGCACGTCGGTCCCGTAGTACTCCACCGTGATGTGATCGAGCAGACTGGTATGTGCCCGCCCCGTGCGGATCTTGGCCAGCTCCTGCTTGAGCGCTTCCACGCTCTTTCCCATGCGGATACGTGCATCTTTGATAATGTCATCGATCATAGCTACTTTCTCTCCACCACCGTGCCCACGTGCTCACCGTTGGCGGCGCGCAGCAAGTCGCCCGGATTGTTGAGGTTGAACACCTGCAACCGCAGATCGTGGTCGCGGCACATCACGATCGCAGTGGCATCCATGACCGCCAGTCCGTTCAAAAGCACCTCGTCGTAGGTAATGCGGGAAAACTTCTTAGCGTCCTCGAAACGTTCCGGGTCCTTGTCGTAAACACCGTCGACTCTGGTCGCTTTGAGCATGACGTCCGCACCGATCTCGACGGCGCGCTGGCTGGCCGCCGAATCGGTGGTCACGAAGGGATTGCCGGTGCCGGCGGCGAAGATCACCACGCGGCCCTTCTGCAGATGGCGCACCGCGCGCCGGCGTATGTAGTCTTCGCAGACCTGGTTCATACGGATCGCCGACATCACGCGGCAGTTGACTCCCAGTTGCTCCAGTGCGTCCTGCATGGCCAGCGAGTTCAGCACCGTCGCCAGCATGCCCATGTGGTCGGCGGTGACCCGGTCCATCCCGGCCGCCGCCAGGCCCGCCCCGCGGAAGATGTTACCGCCGCCGATTACCATGGCCACTTCGATCTGCATCCGGCTCAGCTCGGCAATCTCGGCCCCGATACGCTTGATGTAGTCCGGATCGATCCCGTAGTCACAGTCACCGAGCAACGCCTCGCCGCTCAGCTTCAACACGATCCGTTTGTACGGCGTAGTCATCCGCGCAGTTTACCCGAATCCGGCCCCGGCAACGTCGATCGGCCGCGGCCCGCAGCGCGTTATCGGCGCCATCTCGGCCGCCGCAAGCACGAAAAAGCCGGGGCGGACCCGGCTTTTTTCAGTTCCGACGCGGGTGTGCAGCTCAGCTCCCTTTTACCTGAGCCATCACCTCGGCGGCGAAGTCCTCCTGCTTTTTCTCGATGCCCTCGCCGACTTCATAGCGTTGAAAGTAGAGCACGCCGGCGCCGGCGGCTTTCAGCAGTTTTCCGACGCTCTGGTCCGTGTCCTTGACGAACGGCTGGCCGAGCAGCGTGATCTCGCCGAGGAACTTCTTCATGCGCCCCTGCACCATCTTTTCGACGATCTCGGGCGGCTTACCGCTTTCCGTGGCCTGCGCTGCAAAGATCTCGCGTTCCTTCTCGAGCAGGTCGCCCGGGACCTGATTTTCGCTCACGCACACCGGCTGGCTGACCGCAATGTGCATGGCGATATCCTTCGCCAGGGCCGCATCGCCGCCCTCGAGCTCGACCAGCACGCCAATCCGCGCGTTGTGGTGACGATAGGTACCGAACTGCCCGCCGTGCGCGGTGCGCACCTCGAAGCGGCGGACCTGGATATTCTCGCCGACCTTGGAGACCAGCGCCTGGCGCATCTCCTCGATGCTGCTCCCGCCGCTCTGCAGCGCGCCGAGCGCCGCGATATCGGCGGGCCGCTCGTCCAGCACCAGCTCCACCACCTGTGCCGCGAACTTGCCGAAATTCTCGTCCTTGGCCACGAAGTCGGTTTCGCTGTTCACTTCCAGCAGCGCGGCGTGCTGGCCGGCCGCGTCGACTTCCACCAGCACGGTGCCTTCGGCCGCAATGCGCCCCGCCTTCTTGTCGGCTTTGGCGATACCGGTTTTACGCAGGTGCTCCGCCGCACCGTCCATGTCGCCGCCGGTTTCCACCAGCGCTTTCTTGCATTCCATCATCCCGGCGCCGGTGCGTTCTCTCAGCTCCTTAACCATGGTGGCTGTAATCTGCATCGTCACTGTGTCCTCGGTCGTTGCTGCGCGGTGCTGCCGCCGAGCCTAGTCGGCCGTCTTCGCGGCGGTCTTCTTAACGGCGGTTTTCTTGGCACTCGTTTTCTTGGCGGCGGTTTTCTTGGCGGCGGTCTTTTTGGCGCTGGTTTTCTTGGCGGCGGTCTTCTTGGCGGCGGTTTTCTTGGCGGCGGTTTTCTTGGCCGTTACCTTCTTCGGCGCAGCCCGCTCCTCACTCGCCGCAACCTCAGGCGCGGGCGGCGCTTCAGCCGCCGGGGCCTCGGGTTCGGCTTGCGCCGCGGGCACCTCTGGCTCGGCCGCCGGGGTTTCGGGTTCGGCTTGCGCCGCGGGCCTCTCGGGTTCGGCTTGCGCCGCGGGCGTCTCGGGCTCGACTGGCGCCGCGGGCGTCTCGGGCTCGACTGGCGCAGCGTCCGCAGGCCTCGCCTCGGCCTCAGCGGCAGGCTTCAGCGCACTGGCAGCCGGCGCCGCTGCGAGTTCCTGCGGCGCCGCATCAGTGTCTTCCGCGGGCGGCGCCGTGGCCTCTGCTGCAACAGGCTCGGCCGCGGTTACCACCGCAGCGGCCGGGGTCTTTCTGGGCTTGGCCGGCTTGCGCCGCGCGCCCTTGTCGGCCGAGGGTCTGCCCTCGGTGTCCAGCTCTATGAACTCGTCGCCACCCCCCTGCTGTACCGCATTGGTCTTGCCGAACTGCACCGCCTCGGCGATCGCCTGGGTGTAGAACTGGATCGCACGGATGGCGTCGTCGTTCCCCGGGATGATGTAGTCGATACCTTCCGGCGAGTTGTTGCTGTCGACCACCGCCACGACCGGGATCGAGAGCTTGCGTGCTTCCGCCACCGCGATCTTCTCGTAACCTACGTCGATCACGAACAGCGCATCGGGCAACCGCTCCATTTGCTTGATGCCGCCGAGGCTGCGTTCAAGCTTCTCGCGCTCGCGCTCGAGGCGCAGGGCCTCTTTCTTATTCAGGTGGGTCAGACCGTCAGCGAAGTTGTCGTCGATTTCCTTGAGCCGCGTGATCGACTGCTTGACGGTCTTGAAATTGGTCATCATGCCGCCCAGCCAGCGGCGGTTGACGTAGGGCATGCCACACGCCTCCGCCGCGCCGCGCACGGCCTCGCGCGCGGCGCGCTTGGTGCCGACGAACAGGATGCGTCCGTGGTTGGAAGCGAGCTTGCCCAGGAAATTCAACGCGTCGTCCATCAACGGGACGGTCGACTCGAGGTTGAAGATATGGATCTTGTTGCGTTCGCCGTACAGGTACGGCGCCATTTTGGGGCACCAATAGCGAGTCTGGTGGCCGAAGTGCACCCCGGCCTCCAGCATCTGGCGCATGGAGAGTTGTGCCATGTTGGTCCTTACGTTTGGGTTGTGCCTCCACGTAACCCGTGACACCAACCGGTTACCCCGGCACCCGGTGCCACGTCATGCGGTACGTGTGTGAATTTACGCGCGCTATTCGCATCGCGCGCGGCGTTATACCACACTTACGCCCACCAACCAAGCGGCATCCCCGGCGGGGCTTCTCGGGCAGTAAAACCATTTACGGTACAATGACCTTTTTCCGGCGCCCGGACAGGTTCCCTTACATGGCCGTCACCATCAAGACGCCCGACGAAATCGTTAAAATGCGCGTCGCGGGCCGCCTGGCCGCGCAGGTGCTGACCATGATCGAGTCCCAGGTCCGCCCGGGCGTGACCACGGGTGAGCTGAACGACATCTGCCACGACTACATCGTGAACGAGCTGCAGGCAATCCCGGCGCCGCTCAACTACCGCGGCTTCCCCAAATCGATCTGCACTTCGGTCAATCACCAGGTGTGCCACGGAATCCCCGGCGACCGCAAGCTGAAAAAAGGCGATATCGTCAACATCGACGTGACCGTGATCAAGGACGGCTACCATGGCGATACCAGCCGCATGTTCTTTGCCGGGGAGCCCACCGTACAGGGCAAGCGGCTCGCGGAGGTCGCCTACCAGGCGATGAGGACCGGTATCCAGCTGGTGCGCCCGGGCGTTCGCCTGGGCGACATCGGCCATGCGATCCAGAACCACGCCGAGGGCGCCAACTGCTCGGTGGTGCGCGAGTACTGCGGGCACGGCATCGGCAGGACCTTTCACGAGGATCCTCAGGTGCTGCACTACGGGCGGCCGGATACCGGCATGGAGTTGCGCGAAGGCATGACATTGACCATCGAGCCCATGGTCAACGCCGGTAAACGCCACGTTCGTCTGCTCCCCGATCAATGGACGGTGGTCACTAAGGACCACAGCCTTTCGGCACAGTGGGAACATACCGTGCTGGTGACCGGGGACGGTTTCGAAGTGCTCACGCTGCGTGAGGGCGACACGCTGTAGCGCCGGTGGCAATGGATACGCTCAGCGCCAAGCCCCGCCAGACACCGGCTGAGCGCGCCGCCAGCGGCCCCGCCGCCTTGCACCAGGCGCTGGCCGACGGGGATGCCGCGTTACTGCGCGGGTACAAGGCCGGAACCCGGGTCGATGAGCTGATCCGCCTGCGGGCGCGCATGGTTGACGACCTGTTGCGCGGGGTATGGCGCGAGCTGGTCGGCGCCAGTGAGGATGCCGCCCTGATCGCGGTCGGCGGCTACGGACGCGGTGAGCTGCACCCGCATTCCGATATCGATCTGCTCGTGCTGCTCGCGGACGACGGCGAGCAGCGCCTCGGCGGGGCCGTGGAGAAGTTCCTCACCTACCTGTGGGATGCCCGGCTGAACCTGGGTCACAGCGTACGCACAGTGCAGGAATGCGCCAGTGAGGCGAAACGCGACGTTACCGTCGCCACCAACCTCATGGAAACCCGCCGCCTGGCCGGTGGGCGGGCGCTGTACTCCGCCATGCGCCGCGCGACCAGTGCGAAGGAAATCTGGCCCCCACGCGAGTTTTTCGCGGCCAAGCTCCAGGAGCAGCTTGCGCGGCACGAGAAGTTCCACGACACCGCCTACAAGCTGGAACCCAACGTCAAGGAAAGTCCGGGCGGACTGCGCGACATCCAGACCCTGGTGTGGGTCGCCAGACGCTGCCTGGGCAGCGCCGAGATCGGCGCACTGATCGAGCAGGGCCTGCTCACCGAACTGGAGTTCCGTACCCTGGAGCAGGGTCGCCAGTTTCTGTGGAAGGTGCGCTTTCTGCTGCACCAGCTCAGTAAGCGTTGCGACGACCGGCTGCTGTTCGACCTGCAGCGGGACCTTGCTCACGCCTTCGGCTATCTGGATGACACCAACAATCTCGCGGTGGAGCAGTTCATGCAACGCTACTACCGCACGGTGATGCGCCTGCAGCGGTTGAACGAGGTCCTGCTGCAGTCGCTGAAAGAGAACCTGCTGCACGAGCACGATGCGCAGGAGCCGCAACCGGTCAACGAACGTTTCGTCGTACGTAAGGGATTCCTGGACGTTGCCCACAGTAGAGTGTTCGAGCAGTTCCCGCCCGCGCTGCTGGAAGTGTTCCTGCTGCTCGCACAACGTCCCGACATCGAGGACGTGCGCGCCACCACCATTCGCCTGATTCGCGACAACCTGCACCTCATTGATGATCGCTTTCGACAGGATCCGGTGGCACGCAATCTGTTCATGGACATTCTGCGCCAGCCCCGCGGCATTACCCACAATCTGCGGCGCATGAACCGTTACGGGGTGCTGGCCGCCTACCTGCCGGTGTTCGAACGTATCGTCGGACGCATGCAGTACGACCTGTTCCATATCTACACGGTCGACGAGCACACGCTGTTCGTGATTCGAAACCTGCGCCGTCTGGCAATACCCGAGCACAACGCGGAGCTGCCGTTCTGCTCCGAGGTGTTTACCGCGATAGCCAAGCCGGAGGTGCTCTACATCGCCGGGATGTTTCACGACATTGCGAAAGGGCGCGGCGGGGATCACTCCGAACTCGGTGCGGTGGATGTGCGGGAGTTCTGCGAGCAGCACGGTCTGGATGCGCATGACGTGCGCCTGGCCGAATGGCTGGTCGCCCATCATTTGCTAATGTCGGTCACCGCGCAGCGCAAAGATCTGAGCGACCCGGCGGTGATCCATACCTTCGCCGGCCAGGTCATGTCCATCGATACCCTGAATCATCTGTACCTGCTGACGGTCGCCGATATCCGTGCCACCAATCCGGAGCTGTGGAACTCCTGGAAAGACAACCTGCTCAAGGACCTGTACCGCAAGACCATCGACGCGCTGGAGCGCGGTCTGGACAATCCGATCGACGCCGACGACCGTATTCGCGAGGTCAAGCGCGCCGCCGCCGAGCTTCTCGATGGCGCGGGCCCGCGGGTGACCGATGCGCAGAACATCTGGCTCGATTTCGGCGACGGCTATTTCCTGCGCCACACGGCCGATGAAGTTGCCTGGCACACCCAGGTCATCATGTCGCGCCATGCGGTTGGCGAACCGCTGGTCGCGGTTCGACGGGCCACTCAACGCGGCAGCACGGAGGTCTTCGTGTTCGTCGAGGATCACGACAACCTGTTCGCGCTGGTTACCGCGGTGCTCGACAGGCTGGGTACCGATATCGTCGATGCGCGCATCGTAACGTCGGAGTCCGGCTGGGCCGTGGATACGTTCATGATCCTGGAGAGCGGCGGTGAGATGATCAGCGACGCGATGCGCGAGCAGGAGATCAAGCAGGCGTTACAGCTGGCGCTGCGCAACCCCGATGACCTTCCGGAAGTCGTGAGGCGGCGCCAACCGCGCATTCTGAAGCACTTCAACGTACCGCTGGAAATAAGGCGCACGGATGAGCGGCGGGGCGACGTGACGCCGCTCGAGATCATTGCGCCGGATGCGCCCGGGCTGCTGGCGAAGATCGGACGCGCCTTCGTGCAGTGTGAGCTGCGCGTGCACAATGCCCGGGTCATGACCGTTGGTGAACGGGCCCAGGACGTGTTTTTCGTTTCCGACAAGCACAACCGCCCGCTGCTCGATTCCGCCCTCGAGCGGCTGCGCAAGGCAATCGATGCGCAGCTGCACGGCAGCGCATGAGCGCTGCGCACTCGCCCACTTTGTCGCTGGCGTGCGATCTCATTGCCCGTGAGTCGGTGACACCCACCGACGCAGGTTGCCAGGCGATGCTCGCCGCGCGTCTGAGCGCGTCGGGCTTCCGGTGCGAGACGCTGCAGTTCGGCGAGGTGACCAATCTCTGGGCTACCTGGGGCGAGGGTCGCCGGACGCTGCTGTTTGCCGGGCACACGGACGTGGTCCCCGCCGGCCCGCTGGAGCTTTGGGACACACCGCCGTTCACGCCCACGGTCCGCGAGGGCCTGCTTTTCGGGCGGGGCGCTGCAGACATGAAGGGAAGCATCGCGGCGATGGTCACCGCGGCTGAACGCTTCACTGCGCGGCACGGCGCGCCGGCGGCCACCCTGGCGTTTCTCATTACCTCTGACGAGGAAGGCGTCGCGGTCGATGGCACGGCACGGGTGGTGGAGGAGTTACGCAAGCGCGAGCAGCCGGTCGACTGGTGCGTGGTCGGGGAGCCGTCGAGCGGGGCCTCGCTGGGTGACACCGTACGCAACGGCCGGCGCGGTTCCCTCAGCGCGACGCTTCGCGTGATCGGCAGACAGGGGCACGTCGCTTACCCGCAGCTGGCCGACAATCCGATACACCGTCTGGCGCGTATCGCTGCTGCGCTCAGCGAGGAACGCTGGGACGACGGGAACCGGTACTTTCCGCCCACCTCGCTGCAGGTATCCAACATCGCCGCGGGGACCGGCGCAGAGAACGTCATTCCAGCGCACGCCGACATGCGCTTCAACTTTCGTTTCGGCAGCGCGTCGGAGCCGGAGGCGCTGCAATCCCGCAGCGAGGCGATCGTCGCCGCTCACGCGTCGCGCTACACGCTCGACTGGCGGCTGTCCGGCCAGCCGTTCTATACGCCGGAGGGCCGGCTCACCGAGGCGGTCAGCACCGCGGTCGCCGAGCACCTTGGCATCGAGCCGCAGCTCTCGACGGGCGGCGGCACCTCCGACGGCCGCTTCATTGCGCCCCTCGGCGCCCAGGTCGTCGAACTGGGACCAATCAATGCTACGATCCACCAGGTGAACGAACACGTGAGCATCGCTGATCTGGAGCGGCTTTCCGCGGTGTATGAAGACATCATGCAGCGGTTGCTGGCCGCCTAGCGTTGCGGACAGCGGCGGCAGCTCGCGTAAAACAGCAATCACGGAGCATCGACATGGGTTTTCTCGCTGGAAAGAACGCGCTGATCGTCGGCGTCGCAAGCAAGCGTTCCATCGCCTGGGGAATCGCACAGGCGATGCACGAACAGGGCGCGCAACTGGCATTCACGTACCAGAATGAAAGACTCAAGGACCGCGTTGCCAGCCTCGCCGCGGACGTCGATTCGGACATCACCCTGCCCTGCGATGTCGAAGACGATGCCGAGATAGCGCAGGTTTTCCAATCGCTGAGTTCGAACTGGGGCGCGCTGGATATCCTCATCCACTCCGTGGCCTTTGCGCCGGGCGATCAGCTGCAGGGCGATTTTCTGGAGGTCGTGAATCGCGAAGGATTCCGCACGGCGCACGACATCAGCAGCTACAGCTTCGCCGCGCTGGCGAAACACGCGCGGCCTCTCATGCAGGGGCGGCGTGGTGCGCTGCTCACACTGAGCTACCTCGGCGCGCAGCGCGCCATGCCCAACTACAACGTGATGGGGGTCGCCAAGGCGAGCCTGGAAGCCACCACGCGGTACCTCGCCTTCGCACTGGGACCCGAAGGCATTCGCGCAAACGCGATCTCGGCCGGTCCGATCCGCACGCTGGCCGCGGCCGGCATCGGAAACTTTCGAAAAATGCTGGACTTCGTGGAAGCGACTGCGCCGTTGCGGCGCAACGTCACCATCGAGGATGTCGGCAATGCGGCCGCGTTCCTGTGCTCGGACCTCGCCGCCGGCATCACCGGCGAAGTGCTCTATGTCGACGGCGGATTCAACACCGTCGCCATGAACCTCTGAGCGCGCGCCTCAACCTGAGATGTGACTAAATTGTCTGGAACAATTTGAACAGCGAGTCGCTGGCCCGCAGGGCGCAGGGATGCCCGGAGTTATCCTTCATGCAATACGCCGGCTAGAGGTTGTCTTCGCGGCGCTCTATCTCGGCGACGCTCTTGAGCACTTCGAGCCAGGCGTTGTACTCGTTGGATCCGGGGCTGCCTTGCTGTGCCGCCGGCGGCTCCTCCGAGGTGCCTGCCGCCGCGGAACGCACTTCGTCCAGTGCCAGCACGACCGGGTCGCCA
>JAHELT010000053.1 GCA_024644045.1 Chromatiales bacterium
CCATGATCACGGCGCCCACCGAATCGCGCTCCAGGTTGAGCGCCAGCCCGTAGGTGTTCTCCGGAAACTCGATCATCTCGCCCTGCATCACGTCGCTGAGACCGTGAATGCGTGCAATGCCGTCGGTGAGCGTAACGATGGTGCCTTCGGTACGCGCCTCGACGCCCAGGTCAAAATTCTGGATCCGTTGTTTGATCAGATCGCTGATTTCGGTTGCAGATAGCGCCATGAAAGACCCCTGTGTACTGAATGAGCGCGCTGCTCGCGCGCCGCTGGAATTAGTAACTCTTACAACAACGTTTGCCGGAGCTGCGTCAGGCGTCCGCGCAGTGTCGCGTCGATCACCGAATCGCCGGCGCGAATCACCAGGCCGCCGATCAACGCGTCGTCGACTTCGACGGCAAGGTCGACCTCGCGTCCCAGGCGTTTCGCCATCGCCTGCTTGATGACCTCGCGTTGTTCCTCGCCGAGCTCGTAAGCGGAGCGCACCAGCACCTGGCTGCGGCCCTCCAGATCGGCCCGCCGCCGTTCGAAGTGCGCACGGATATCGGGCACGCCGTCGAGGCGTCCGTACTCGGCGAGCAGACGCACGAAATTCTTTCGCGTGTCGTTCATGACCTCACCGCACACATCGATGATCAGCGCCGCGAGCTGCTCCCGGTCCACGCGTGGACTGGAAATCGCGCCCTTCATGGTCGCGTCGCCCACTACCTGCTCGAGCAGCGCGAGCATGTCCGACCACTGCGCTATCTGGTTCTCTTCCGTCGCCTGCTCGAAAGCGGCGATTGCGTACGGGCGTGATGCTGTGCTGGAGTCAGCCATCTTGCACTACAGCTGCGCGGCCACTTTCTGCAGCGACTCGTTGTGGACATTGACGTCGACTTCGCGTTGCAGGACCTGCTCGGCGCCCAGCAGCGCTAGCTTCACGACTTCACCACGCAGCTGCTCACGCGTTTGCGTCATCTCCTGATCGATCTCGGCGCGGGCCGCATGCAGCAGCCGCTGACCCTCGCCGCGCGCGTCGCTCTTCGCTTCGTCGACGATTTCGTCGGCACGTTTTTGCGCTTGCGCGAGAATCTCGCCGGCTTTGCCCCTTGCCTCTTCCAGCCGCTCCTTGGCACGCTGCTCGGCCAGCTCCTGCTCGCGCACGCCGCGCTCGGCGGCGGCCAGGCCGTCGGCAATTTTCTGCTTGCGCTCTTCGAGCGCATTCATGATGAAGGTCCAGACGAATTTCTTCGTGAACCAGACGAAGAACGCGAAAGCGATGAGCTGGGCGATCAACGTGACGTTGATGTTCATCCCGTAACCCCCTCAGTTATTGTCGTGCGGCAGGCGATCGCGGTTTCAACCTGCCAGGGCGAACAGAACGTACATGCCGATACCGACTGCGATCATCGGCACCGCGTCGGTCAGGCCCATCATGATGAAGAACTGCGTGCGCAGCATCGGAATCAGCTCCGGCTGGCGCGCAGCGCCTTCGAGAAAACGGCCACCGAGGACGCCGATGCCCACGGCCGCGCCCAGCGCACCGAATCCGAGCATGAGCGACGCGCCCATAACCAACAATGCGTTTGCCATATCCATTCTTGTCTCCCCGTGAGTTCGCTAAACCTGAAGTGCTGAAAGCTAGTGATGTTCCTGATGCGCCATGTCCAGATACACTATGGTCAGCACCATGAAAATAAACGCCTGCAGCGTTATCACCAAGATGTGGAACACCGCCCAAACAAACTGTAAGGCGCCGCCGAACACGCCCAGGATCACGCCGCCGCTGTACATCAATGCAATGAGAATGAAAATCATCTCGCCGGCGTAGAGGTTGCCGAACAGACGCAGCGACAGAGAGAGCGGCTTGGCGATCAGATTCACACCTTCCAGCAACAGGTTCACCGGAAAGAAGATGACCTTCATCAGCGGATTTTTCGCCTCGAACGGCATACCCGTGAGTTCACCGATGAATCCGCCCATGCCTTTGTTCTTGATGCTGTAGTAGATGATGAGCAGGAACACGCCTATCGACATGCCGAAGGTCGCGTTGGGATCAGTGGTCGGCACCACCTTCCAGTACACGTGGTGAGGATCGACGTCGAACAGCAGTGCACCCAGCCAGCCGACGGCGAGCGGGATCAGATCCACCGGCACCAGGTCCATCAGGTTCATCAGGAACACCCAGATGAAGATGGTCAACGCCATCGGCGCAACGATGTCGTTTTTTGCCGAAAACGAGCCGCGCACGTTCTCGTTGATGAAATCAATCACCCACTCGACGAAGTTCTGCAACCCGCCCGGTACGCCCGCGGTGGCACTGCGCGCTGCCCGGTGGAATATCAGCACGAACAACCCGCCCAGGAAGATCGACCAGAACATCGTGTCGACGTGGATCGCCCAGAAGCCCATCTGCGAGGCTTCTTCCGTGGAATGCGCCAGCCCCCAGCTGCCGTCCGCGCGTTGCCCGAACGTCATGTTGGTCAGGTGGTGCTTGATGTAGTCGCCCGTGGTAATTGTGTCAGCCATTTTTACTTCTATCTCTCAGGGCGTTGTCTTGCGGCCAGAGCAGGAGCATCGCAACCTGGCCCGCCGCGAAGCCGACCACCAGCGGGAGCGGCGGAAGCTCGATCCACCCCATGCCGAGCGCCAGCAGCCCGACCACCAGCACCAGACGCTCGAGCGCGCTCTTATAGAACGTCGCCAGGCTCCGGCCGGCGCTAAGTCCGCGCTGCGACCGCACCTGGTGTGTGCGCCAACGCAGCAACTGTACGTTCAGCAGCGCGATTCCGCCACCAAAAAGCGCGGACAACGCACTCTCCGCCCCTTGCGATGCGAAAAACAAAGCCGCGCATACCGTAGCCAGGATTGCCTGAACGACCAGTGCTCTGCGCCCCATCAGCAGCCGTCCGCGCCAGAACGGCCGCCCATGTGGCGGGCGCGAAGTATAGATTTGGCGCCATAAGGGGTCAAGATCGGCCCTCGGTGCGCCGCCCGCCGTTCGCGCTAGCGCAAGTGCTCCAGTATGCCTTCGAGCTCGTCGAGGCTGTGGTATTTCACGCTCAGAACCCCGCTGCCGTTGGCGCGATGCGTGAGGCTGACCGCTGCACCCAACTGCTCGCCGAGCTTCTGCTCGAGGGCGGTGATGTCCGGATCGCGGCGCGGTGCGCTCTTGCGCGCCGCGCCCTGGTTGCCGCCGCGTACCAGCGCCTCCGTCTGGCGCACGTTGAGACCGGCGGCAACGACTTTCTTCGCCAGCGCGGGCTGACGATCGCCGGGCGCGCCGAGCAACGCCCGGGCGTGACCCATTTCGAGCGCGCCTTCGGTGAGCAGGCGCTTCACGTCGGCGTGCAGATCGAGCAGCCGGAGCAGGTTGCTGACGGCGACCCTCGACCGGCCGATCGCTTCCGCCACCTCCTGGTGCGTGAGCGAGAACTCGCCGGTGAGCCGGGCCAGCGCCTCGGCTTCCTCGAGCGCGTTGAGCTCCTCGCGCTGAATGTTCTCGATCAGCCCGATTGCCGCGCTGGCGCGGTCGTCGAGGTCGCGCACCACGGCCGGAATCTCGTGCAACCCGGCCATCTGCGCCGCGCGCCAGCGGCGCTCGCCCGCGACCAGCTCGTAACCATCGCCCGCGGGACGAACCACTACTGGCTGCACCATGCCCTGTGCGCGCAGCGAGTCGGCGAGCTCACGTAGACTGGCTTCGGGGAAGCTGCGCCGTGGCTGGAATTTGCCGCGCTGGATGCGGTCCACTGCGATGTTGCTTACCCCGGCATCGGTCTGGCCCTGCTCTTCGAGCAGCTCGGTGCCCCCCAGCAGCGCGTCCAGACCGCGCCCCAAACCTCTTCGTCGCGCCATGCTTTCTCCCGACTCCGTTGTGATCAGGCCGAACGTTCCACCGCCGGCGGGGCGCGCGTCTCGTTGCGGATCAGCTCCCCGGCCAGCGCCAGGTAGGCTAGCGCCCCGCGCGAGGTCTTGTCGTAGTGCAGCACCGCACAGCCGTGGCTCGGCGCCTCTGCCAGACGGATATTACGGGGTATCACGGTACGGTACACCTGATCGCCGAAATGTTCGGTGAGCTGCTCCGAGACGTCGATTCCGAGGTTGTTGCGCGCATCGAACATGGTTCTCACCAGGCCGTCGACCACCAGCTTCTCGTTCACCGATATGCGCACGTCCTCGATCGTGCGCAGCAGCGCTGTCAGGCCCTCGAGGGCGTAGTACTCGCACTGCATGGGTATGATCACCCCGTCAGCGGCGACCAGCGCGTTGAGGGTGAGGATGTTCAGCGCCGGCGGGCAGTCGATCAGGATGTAGTCGTACCGGTCGCGTACCGGCTGCAGCGCGCGGCGTAACCGCTGCTCGCGCGCTAGCTGGTCCATGAGCTTCACCTCCGCGGCGGTCAGGTCTGCGTCCGCGGGCAGCAGCCAATAGCCGGCGTTGCCAACCTCCAGCGAGGCCTCCGCCACCGCGGCTTCGCCGATCAGCACATCGTAGATCGAGCGCTCGAGATGATACTTGTCGATGCCGCTGCCCATGGTCGCGTTGCCCTGAGGATCGATGTCGACCAGCAGCACCCGCCGGTTGGTGGCGGCCAGCGACGCGGCCAGGTTCACACAGGTAGTGGTTTTGCCCACCCCGCCCTTCTGGTTCGCCACTGCGATGACGCGACAGACCGAGGATTTCACGCCGCGCGCACCCCGCGCACCAGACAGCGCCTTCCCGGGATTCCAGGCACGTTCAGCGCCCGCACCTCGACGATCTTCACGCCGCTGTGCAGCGCTTGCGACTGCCCCTCGAAACGGCCTTTCATCGCCAGTATCTGCCCCGTGTCGTTCAGTAGCGGTTCGGCCAGTGCCACAAACTGCGGCCAGCCGCACAGCGCGCGCGAAATCACGTAATCGAACCGTTGCCGCGGATTATAGTTTTCCGCGCGCTCACGTACGACCTCGACGTTCTCGAGCTGCAGCGTCAGCACCGCGTGCTCGAGGAAACGCACCCGCTTGGCGTTCGCGTCCAGCAGCACCGCTCGGATCGCGGGTCGGGCGATGGCCAGCGGCAAGCCCGGCAGACCGGCGCCGGTGCCCACGTCCAGCAATCGGCCCGCGACCATCGCGCCGGCCACCGACAGGCTGTCGAGCAGGTGATGGGAAATCACCTCGTGCAGGGTTTTTGCGCCGACCAGGTTGTAGACGCGCCGCCACTTGAGCAACAGCTGTGCGAACTGCGCCAGGCGTTCGCGCTGCACCGCATCGAGTCCTACGCCCAGGCGCACACAGCCTTCCGCCAGCAGCGCATCGGCGGATACCCCTTCGCGACCCGGGGACGTGTTGAGTGTTGTCGATTCAGCCTGCATGCGCTCTGGGGCCGCGTCTGCGCTGCGCGCGCCCAAATGTCCCGGTCGGTCTACGCGGAACGCCGCAACAGTCCGTCGCGTTTCTTGAGGTGCACCATCAACAGCGAGATCGCAGCCGGCGTGACCCCCGGCACGCGCGCCGCCTGCCCGAGCGTTGCGGGTCGTGTCTCGATGAGTTTCTGCCGCACCTCGTTGGACAGACCGACGACGTTCGAGTAGTCCAGATCGTCCGGCAGCAGCGTACGTTCCTGGTGCCTGGCGCGCTCGATTTCCTGGCGCTGCCGATCAAGGTAACCCGCATACTTCGCGCCGATTTCCAGCTGCTCGCCGAGCCCGGCGTCCAGCGCCGGAGCGCCGTCCAGGGCCGCCACATCGGCGTAGCTCAGCTCCGGGCGCTTCAACAGGTTCATGGCACTGTGCTCGCGTTTGATGGCGATGCCGGTACGCAGCTCCAGTGCCTGCGCCCGCGCCGAGCCGGGCTGCAGCCAGAGCCTGCGCAGGCGCTCGGTTTCCCTGTCCAGCGCTTCGCGCTTGGCGCAGAACGCGGCCCAGCGGGTATCGTCGATCAGTCCGAGCGCGCGCGCGCGCTCGGTCAGCCGCTGATCGGCGTTGTCCTCGCGCAGCAGCAGCCGGTACTCGGCCCGGCTGGTGAACATGCGATAGGGCTCGCTGGTGCCGCGGGTGATCAGATCGTCGACCAGCACCCCGAGGTAGGCCTCGTCGCGGCGCGGCCACCAAGGCTCGCGCCCGCGTACGCTGAGCGCCGCGTTGACACCGGCGAGCAGACCTTGTGCGGCGGCCTCCTCGTAGCCGGTCGTGCCGTTGATCTGCCCGGCGAAAAACAGTCCCGGCAGTGCCTTCACGGCCAGCGTCGGCTGCAGGTCGCGCGGGTCGAAGTAATCGTACTCGATCGCATAACCGGGCCGGGTGATGTGCGCCTGCTCGAAGCCTGCGATGCTGCGTACCAGCGCCAGCTGCGTATCGAAAGGCAGACTGGTGGAGATCCCGTTGGGGTAGATCTCGCGGGTGTGCAGTCCTTCGGGTTCGATGAATATCTGGTGGCCGTCCCGCTCCGCGAAGCGCACGACTTTGTCCTCGATGGACGGGCAGTAGCGCGGCCCGACGCCATCGATCACCCCGCTGTAAAGGGGTGAGCGGTGCAGCGCCGCGCGGATGATGTCGTGGGTTGCCCGATTGGTACGGGTGATGTGACAGCTGACCTGCCGGGGATGCATGCCCGCATCGCCAAGGTAGGAGAACACCGGAACCGGCGTGTCGCCGGGCTGCGGCGGGAGACGGCTGTAATCGACGGTGTTCCCGTCGATGCGCGGCGGGGTGCCGGTCTTCAGGCGGCCGGTGCGGGGCGCGAGCTCGCGCAGCCGGGCAGCCAGCGCGTTGGCTGGCGGATCCCCCGCGCGGCCTGCAGCATGTTGGGCTTCGCCGACATGCACCTGGCCGCCGAGGAACGTACCCACCGTTAGCACTACACAGTCGGCGGCGATGCGCAGGCCGAGCTGGGTACGCACGCCGACCACGCAGCCGTGCTGCAGCTCGAGGTCGTCCACCGACTGCTGCAGGAGGGTGAGATTGTTCTGGGTCTCGAGGCGCTCGCGTATCGCCTGACGGTACAGCGTCCGGTCGGCCTGGGCGCGGGTCGCGCGCACGGCCGGGCCTTTGCGCCGGTTGAGGACGCGAAAATGGATTCCGGCCGCGTCCGTGGCCAGCGCCATGGCGCCGCCCAGCGCATCGATCTCCTTCACCAGATGGCCCTTGCCGATGCCGCCGATCGCCGGGTTGCAGCTCATCTGACCCAGCGTCTCGATATTGTGCGTGAGCAGCAGGGTACGCGCGCCCATGCGCGCCGCCGCCAGCGCCGCTTCGGTGCCGGCGTGCCCGCCGCCGACCACGGCGACGTCGAATTTACGGGGATAACGCATAACCGGTGAATACTACAAGTTTGCTCGGGCTTGTAGAAGCACGGGCCGGCCGTTGAAAGGCGCGGGCCGCCCGGTCTCACTTGCCGATGCAGAAGGTGGAGAAAATGCGCCCCAGCAGGTCGTCGTTGGTGAATTCACCGACGATTTCGCCGAGCCGGCGGTGCGCGAGCTGCAGCGCTTCGGCGATCAGGCCGGCATCGCCGCGCGCAGCCAGCAGGGCATGCGCTTCGCGCAGATGCGCCTGCGCCTGGCGCAGGCTGCTCACATGGCGCCGCCGCGCGATCAGCGCGCCCGCCTCGTTGTGCCGGTAACCCATGCGTTGCAGCAGGCGTTCGCGCAGCAGGTCGACCCCGGTGCCGTGCTTGGCGGAAATCGACACGACCGGCGTGGCACCATTGTCTTCCACACCGGGCGGTTCGTCGCACAGGTCGATCTTGTTGCGCACGATTTCGACGGGAACTGCGGCGGGCAGCTGTGCCTGTATAGCGTCCGGCGCGCGTCCGGCGGGGTGCGTCGCATCGGTCACCAGCAGAATCAGATCCGCTCGCTCGATCTGCTCCCAAGCGCGTCTGATGCCTTCCTGCTCCACCACGTCGGCCGTCTCCTGCAGGCCGGCCGTGTCGACGATGTGCAGCGGCAAGCCACGCACGTGGATGCGTTCGCGCAGCACATCCCGGGTGGTGCCCGGTACGTCGGTGACGATCGCCGCCTCGAAGCCGGCCAGGCAGTTGATGAGGCTGGACTTACCGACGTTGGGCGCGCCCGTGATGACCACGGTCATGCCCTCGTTGAGCAGCACGCCCTGCTCCGCGCCGGTCAGGCAGGCAGCGATGCGGGCCTGCAGATCGGCGGAGCGGTGCAGCAGCGTTTCATCACCGAGGAAGTCGATGTCCTCGTCGGCGAAATCGAGCGCCGCTTCGATGTGCACCCGCAGGGCGATGAGGGCCTCGCTGAGCGCTTCGATCCGGGTTGAGAATTCGCCCTGCAGCGAGCGCATCGCGGCGCGCGCCGCGGCCCGGCTGCCACTTTCGATGAGGTCGGCCACGGCTTCCGCCTGGGCCAGGTCCAGCTTTCCGTTCAGGAAGGCGCGTTCGGAGAATTCGCCGGGGCGGGCCAGGCGCGCACCGAGCCCGACCACGCGGGCGAGCAGCAGGTCCATCACCACCGGGCCGCCGTGGCCCTGCAGCTCCAGCACATGCTCACCCGTGTACGAGGCCGGCGCCGGGAAGTAGAGGGCCAGGCCCTGATCGATGGCGGTGCCGTCGGCGTCGCGGAAGGTGGCCAGCTGTGCCCGGCGCGGCGCTATCGCCCTGCCTGCCACCGCCTGCGCGATGGCAGGCACGCGCGGCCCGGAAAGGCGCACGATGCCGATGCCCCCCACGCCCGGGGGCGTGGCCACTGCGGCGATCGTATCGGGTTCGGCCACGCGGCAGCCGCCTCAGCCTGGATAGGCTATTTCTCCGCCAGCACGTGGCGCGTGATGTAGTACTGCTGCGCGATCGACAGCAGGTTGTTGACGGCCCAGTAGAGCACCAGACCCGCCGGGAAAAACGCGAAGAACGCCGTGAAGATGAACGGCAGCATCATGAAGATCTTCGCCTGCACCGGATCCACCGGGGTGGGATTGAGCTTCTGCTGCACGAACATGGTGACACCCATGATCAGCGGCAGCACGAAGAACGGGTCGCGCACCGAGAGGTCCTTGATCCACAGCGCGAAGGGCGCCTGGCGCAGCTCGACGCTCTCCAGCAGCACCCAGTAGAGCGCGATGAACACCGGGATCTGCACGAGCATGGGCAGGCACCCGCCGAGCGGATTGATCTTCTCCTTGCGGTACAGGTTCATGGTCTCCTGGCCCAGCTTCTGGCGGTCGTCGCCGAATCGCTCCTTGAGCGACTGCAGCTTCGGCTGGAGCTTGCGCATGCGCGCCATCGAGCGGTAGCTCAGCTCGGAGAGCTTGTAGAACACCGCCTTGATCATGACGGTGACCACGATGATAGCGAGGCCCCAGTTGCCGACGTACTCGTGGATCTTGCTGAGCAGCCAGAACAGCGGCTCGGCGAGAATCGTGAGATAGCCGTAGTCCACGGTCAGGCGCAGCTTGTCCGCCACCTGCTCGAGGCGGTCCTGGATTTTGGGACCCACGAACAGGCGGCTGGTAAAGGTCTCGCTGGCGCCACTCGGCACTGAGCGGGTGGGCGAGTAGATGCCGATGATGTAACGCGCCGGGCTGCCGCTCAGCGCTTTCGTGTACAGCGTGTTGGTCTCGCCCGGCTGCGGCACCCAGGCGGCCAGGAAATAGTGCTCGATGACCGCGACCCAGCTGTCGGTCAGCTCGCGCTCCGCCTCGTCGGCGAAGTCATCGAAACTGATTTTCTCGTACTTGTTCTCCTCGTCCAGTATCACGCCGCCGATGAAGGTGTAGATGAACTGCTGGGTCTCGTCGTCGGAGACGGCTTTGCGCTGCAACTGCCGGTACTGGCGCCCGCTCCAGCGCACCTGGCCGCTGTTGTCGACCTGATGCTCCACCGTGATGACGAAGCTGTCGCGCTGGAAGATGAACCGCTTGGTCACCTTCACGCCGTCCTGCTCCCAGCTCAGCGGCACCACCAGCCTGTCGGCGTCCGGGGCGAGCTCGTAGTTGTCCCGACCCGCCGAGAAGACCGCATGGTGGGTCGGCGCGGGCGTGCCGGACGACTGCAGCCCTGATTGCGCCAGGAACAGGCGCTGGCTAGAGTTGTCGAGCAGCGCGATGGGGTGGTCGGGCTCCTGCAGACTGACCGGGTAGTTGAGCAGCTCCACGCGGCTGATGTCACCGCCCTTGAGCTCTATGCGGGCGCGCAGCAGATCCGTGGTGACCAGGACACCGGCATCGCTGCTCGTGGGCGCCGGGGCGCCCTCGCCTCCCTGGTCGATCGGGGCCTCGCTGACCGGGGCTGCGGCCGGCGGGGCGTCGGGGATCTCGCGCGCATCGCCGGCGTCCTCGGCCGTGCTCCCGGCCGGCGCCGGGCGGGCACTGTCTTCCACACCCGCCGGGGGGACACCGTAGTCGAGCTCCCACTGCTGCCAGATGAGCAGGCCCAGAAATACCAGGCCGAGATACAGAAACAGCCGCTGGTTATCCATCGGCTGCCGGCCTCATCCGGCCGCGCAGCCGCTGCGCCAGGCGCGACCACTGCGTATCCAGCGTGGCGCGCAGCTGCTTGCGGTGGGCGGTAGCGGCGGCGGTCTTGGCAATCACGACTATGTCCAGTGCGGCCAGCTCATGTTGGTGGTGGCGGAAACTCTCCCGCACGATACGTTTGATCGTGTTGCGCCGCGTCGCCCGCGCGATACGGCGCTTGGCGATTGCCAGGCCCAGACGGCCCGCACTCTGCTCGTTGACGATGCCTAGGAGCGTGAAGTACTCGCTGGAGCACGCCTTTGCGCCATCAAAAACCGCACGGTATTCGGCGGCTTTGACGAGTCGCCGCGTGCGCGCAAAGTGGCGGCTCACGCCGCCCCCCGGGCGCCACTCAGGCGCTGAGTCGTTTTCTGCCTTTGGCGCGTCGGGCTCTGATGACGGCGCGACCGCCGCGGGTACGCATGCGCGCACGAAACCCGTGATTGCGCTTGCGCTTCAGGTTGCTCGGCTGAAATGTACGTTTCATACTTTTCCTTACGCGCCGGCCGGGGCGGGAAAACGCGCGAATTTAACTTGCGGCTTGCGCCGAAGTCAACCGCACTCCCGGAGCAACGGCAGGGTGCTCCGCACTGTGGATAACTTCTGCAAACGGGTATAGACTCCAGCGCTAGAGTCATTGCCCCTTCCAGCGTGTTTCAACGGAAGAAATACCGAGGTCGATGACCCTCTCCAGCACGCTTACTAAAACGAAAGCCTACCGCTTTTCTTGGGAGGATGTGCCCGTGGGTGCACCGCTGTGGAACCGTTGCCTGTCGCAGCTCGAAGCCGAATTGTCCGAACAGCAGTTGAACACCTGGATTCGGCCACTGCAGGCCAGCGTGGACCACGGCGTACTGCATCTGCTGGCTCCCAACCGCTTCGTGCTCGACTGGGTTAAGGACAATTTCTTCGAACGCATCGACACGATCGTGCGCAACTTCGACGATATGCCCTCGCACAAGGTGGTGCTGGAGATCGGCGACGCGCGGCCGGTGCCGGTGGCGGTGGCGCAGCCCGAGGCGGTGGAGCGGCGCAGCTTTCAGATCAGCGGACCGCGTCCCGCGGTACGCCACAATCTCAATACCGGGTTCACGTTCGACAGCTTCGTGGTCGGCAAGTCCAACCAGCTGGCGCGGGCGGCTTCGCTGCAGGTTGGTAATAACCCGGGCGGCGCCTACAACCCGCTGTTCATCTACGGGGGAGTCGGGTTGGGAAAGACACACCTGATGCACGCCGTGGGCAACGCCCTGCTCGGCCTGAACCCGGCCGCCAGAATCGTGTACCTTCACTCCGAGCGGTTCGTCGCCGACATGGTGAAAGCCCTGCAGCGCAACGCGATCGACGATTTCAAGCGCTACTACCGTTCCCTCGACGCGCTGCTGATCGACGACATTCAGTTCTTCGCCGGCAAGGAGCGCTCCCAGGAGGAGTTCTTTCACACCTTCAACGCGCTGCTCGAAGGCCGCCAGCAGGTGATTCTGACCTGCGACCGCTATCCCAAGGAAGTAGACGGCCTGGAAGAGCGTCTGAAGTCCCGCTTCGGGTGGGGACTCACGGTCGCCATCGAGCCGCCGGAGCTGGAGACCCGGGTCGCGATCCTGCAGAGCAAGGCCGAGCAGGCGGGTGCCCGGATGCCTACCGAGGTGGCTTTTTTCATCGCCAAACGCATCCGCTCGAACGTGCGTGAGCTCGAGGGTGCATTACGCCGGGTGGTGGCGAACTCGCATTTCACGGGCCAACCGATCGACCTGGATTTCGCGCGCGAAGCCCTGCGCGATCTGCTGGCGCTGCAGGACAAGCTGGTCACCATCGACAATATTCAGAAGACGGTCGCCGAGTACTACAAGATCCGCGTCGCCGATATCCTGTCCAAGCGCCGGAACCGCTCGATCGCCCGCCCGCGGCAGCTGGCGATGGCGCTCGCCAAGGAGTTGACCAACTACAGCCTGCCGGAGATCGGTGATGCGTTCGGCGGGCGCGACCATACAACCGTGATCCACGCATGTCGTAAAATCCGCGAATTGCGCGAGAGTGACGCGCGCATCGGGGAAGATTTCAGCAATCTGCTGCGGACGTTGAGCAATTGATGCAAAGTTGTGGATAAGTTGCGCTCAAACGGTGAACCAGGTGTGTGGCTTTATTTCGTTCACATTTCATCCACACCCTGTCTACCGGCTGGCGACAGCCGGGGCAATACACTATCAAGTACCTAACCCTATGAATGGACAGTGGAAAAACCACTTACTAACGGCAATAGAGCAGCTTAATAAACGTAATAATTATTCTTAATAAAGGATTAGTTAATGAAACTTCGTATCAAACGCGAAGACCTGCTGTCGCCGTTGCAGCGTGTGATTGGCGCGGTGGAGAAAAGACAGACGCTGCCGGCGCTGGCCAACGTGCTGGTGGTGGCACGCGAGGATAACGGCATGTCGGTTACCGCGACCGACCTGGAGCTGGAGCTGGTGGCCGATACGGAGGCGAGCGTCGAGGCGCCGGGTGAGGTCACGATCCCGGCGCGCAAGCTGCTGGACATCTGCCGCACGCTCGATGAGGGCACGGAGATCAAGCTGGAGTGCAGCGAGGGGCGGGCGACAGTCCGCGCGGCCAGGAGCCGTTTCTCGCTGGCCACGTTGCCGGCGGGCGAATTCCCGGCTCTCGACGAGATCCAGGGCGGGATGAAGTTTCAGATGCAGGCGGCGGCCCTGAAGCGGGCGCTGGAGAAAACCGCGTTTTCTATGGCGCAGCAGGATGTTCGCTACTACCTGAACGGGCTGTTGTTCGAGGTCCAAGCAGACGGGGCGCGCGTGGTGGCGACCGACGGGCACCGTCTGGCGATGTGTGAGATCAGCGAGCCGCCGGCGGTGCAGGAGGCCATGCAGGTGATCGTGCCGCGCAAGGGTGTGCACGAGCTGCAGCGGCTGCTGGACGACAAGGACACCTCGGTGGACATTCAGCTCACGGGCAATCATGTGCGCGTGTTCCTGCCTGGGCTGCGCTTCACGTCCAAGCTCATCGACGGGCGCTTCCCCGACTACCAGCGGGTCATGCCCAAGGGTGGCGACAAGTTCCTGGTCGCCGATCGCGAAGGCCTGCGCCACGCCCTGCAGCGTGCCTCGATCCTCTCCAACGAGAAGTACAAGGGGATCCGCATGATCATGGGTGAAGCGGAGCTGAAAATTCAAACCCACAACCCGGATCAGGAAGAGGCTGAGGAAGAGTTCGAGGTCGAGTACAACGGGGATGCGCTGGAGATCGGGTTCAACGTGACCTACCTGCTGGATATCCTCGCGATCATCGAGGGTGAACGGGTGCAGATGTCGTTCAAAGACACCAACAGCAGCTGCCTGGTGGAGGATGCGCAGGAGGGGACCGAGGGACAGTACGTCGTGATGCCGATGCGGCTGTAGGTTGGCACCGGCCCGGCGATCGGGTGCGGGGATCCATGCAGGCATGTGTATCTCGCTCAGGATAGATGCCGGGTGACAGTGACCTGGATTGAGGTCCGCAACGTGCGCGCCGTGCTGACAACGGCGTTCGAGCCTGCCGCCGGAACCAACCTGCTGGTGGGCGACAACGGCAGCGGTAAAACGAGCTTGCTGGAGGCGTTTTACCTGCTGGGAGCGGGCCGCTCCTTTGCGAACCCGCGGCTCGAAAACGTGGTCCGGCACGGTTGCGACGAGCTGCGGGTGGTGGCTCGGGTGGTGGAGGCGGGCCGCGAGTGCGTGGTGGGCGTGGAGCGCAGGCTGGGGACCCCCCCGGAGATACACCTCGACGGCCGCAAGGTGGACGGATTCGCGAGACTGGCGGAGCGTTTGCCGACGCAGGTTATTTATCCACAGAGCGATGAGCTGATTATCGGCGGGCCGGCGAACCGGCGGCGCTTCGTCGACTGGGGAACGTTCCACGTGGAACAGGATTTCATGGCCTGCTGGCGGGATTACCAGCGGGCCCTGAATCAGCGTAACGCCGCCTTGCGAACGGCGGCGACGCTGGCCGATCTGGCGCCCTGGGATCAGATACTGGACCGTACCGGGGCGCAGCTTGCCGGGTACCGGGAGGCGTACGTCCGGGCGCTGATCCCGTACGTCACTGCACTCGCCGGGCGGCTGTTTCCGGACGCGGCGATCGAGCTGCAGATGAGCCGGGGCTGGGCGGCGGAGCAGCCGCTGCGGGAGGCGCTGGCACGGACCTTCGACCGGGACCGGCGCACGCAGGCGACGAACGTCGGCCCGCACCGTGCCGAGCTGCGTATCCGGTATGGGGGACACGAAGCGCGCACCACGGCGTCCCGTGGTCAGCAGAAGCTGGTGGTGTACGCACTGAAGCTCGCGCAGCTGGAGCACCTCTGGCGCACCCGGCAACGCCGCGCGCTGCTGCTGCTGGACGATCTGCCGTCCGAGCTCGACCGGACCTCGCGCGCCCGCGTGTTCGACGCTCTGCGCGATCACGCCGGCCAGGTGGTGATCACCGCAATCGAGCGGTCGCAACTGGATCCGTTGCTGAAGGGATGCCCCGTAAAAGTGTTCCACGTGGAACGGGGCGCGGTGACAGAATTGGTATAATAGTCTGTTCGGTAAACGAAGGTTGGTCCGTCGCGCTTATGTCTTACGACTCCTCGAACATCAAGGTTCTCAAAGGGCTCGATGCGGTTCGCAAGCGGCCCGGCATGTACATCGGCGACACCGATGACGGCACCGGGCTGCACCACATGGTGTTCGAAGTCGTCGACAATTCCATCGACGAGGCGCTGGCCGGTTTCTGCTCGGAGATCGTGATCACCATACACGCCGACGAGTCGATCACCGTGGCCGACAATGGACGCGGGATTCCGGTCGATACCCACCCGGAGGAAGGCCGCTCCGCCGCCGAGGTGATCATGACCGTGCTGCACGCAGGCGGCAAATTCGACAGCAATTCCTACAAGGTGTCGGGCGGGCTGCACGGGGTCGGTGTGTCGGTCGTGAATGCGCTTTCCGAGACCCTGCGCATGACCATCCACCGCGACGGTCACGTCTATCGCCAGGATTACAAGGACAGCAAGCCCCTGGCCCCGCTGCATCAGCTGGGCGTCACGGAGCGCACCGGCAGCGAGATCCACTTCCGCCCGAGCGCCTCGATTTTCAGCAACATCGAATTTCACTACGACATCCTGGCCAAGCGCCTGCGCGAGCTCTCGTTTCTGAACTCCGGCGTGCGCATCGTGCTGACCGACGAGCGCAGCGGTAAACGCGACGCATTCGAGTACAAGGGGGGCATCCGGGCGTTCGTGGAGCACCTCAACCGGAACAAGACACCCCTGCACCAGACGGTCTTCTACTCGACCACCGAGCGCGACGGCACCGCCGTGGAGGTGGCGCTGCAGTGGAATGACTCGTTTCAGGAAAACATTTTCTGCTTCACCAACAACATTCCGCAGAAGGATGGCGGTACGCACCTCGCCGGGCTGCGGGCCGCCCTGACCCGCACGCTCAACCAGTACATGGAAACCGAGGGCATCACCCGGCGCGCCAAGATCGTCACCACCGGCGATGACGCGCGCGAGGGCCTGACGGCGGTGTTGTCGGTCAAGGTGCCCGACCCGAAGTTCTCCTCCCAGACCAAGGACAAGCTGGTGTCCTCGGAGGTCAAGGGCGCGGTCGAATCGGTGGTCAGTGAGTCGCTGCACAATTTTCTGCTCGAGCAGCCGCAGGAGGCCCGCCAGATCACCAGCAAGATCGTGGAGGCCGCGCAGGCCCGCGAGGCGGCCCGCAAGGCCCGCGAGATGACCCGCCGGAAGGGCGCGCTGGATGTGGCGGGACTGCCGGGCAAGCTCGCCGACTGCCAGGAGAAGGACCCCGGGCTGTCGGAACTGTTCCTGGTGGAGGGCGACTCAGCCGGCGGGTCGGCGAAGCAGGGGCGCGACCGGCGCAACCAGGCTATTCTGCCGCTGAAGGGCAAGATCCTGAACGTCGAGAAGGCCCGCTTCGACAAGATGCTTTCGTCCCAGGAAGTCGGCACCCTGATCACGGCGCTCGGCTGTGGCATCGGGCGTGACGAGTTCGATCCGGACAAGCTGCGCTACCACCGCATCGTGATCATGACCGACGCTGACGTCGACGGCTCGCACATTCGCACCCTGCTGCTCACGTTCTTCTACCGCCAGATGCCCGAGCTGGTGAAGCGCGGACACGTTTACATCGCTCAGCCGCCGCTGTACAAGGTCAAGAAGGGCAAGCAGGAACGCTACGTCAAGGACGAGAAGGAACTCAGCGATCATCTGCTGAGCATCGCCCTGGATGGCACGCAGCTGTTCCCCGAGGAAGGCGCGCCCCCGATCCCCGGCGCCGCCCTGCAGGAGCTCGCCTCGCACTTCATCTCCGTGTCGCGCCTGATTGGCCGTCTGAGCCGGCGCTACGATCGACGGCTGCTGGAGCAGTTGCTGAACGTCGGTCCGGTCGGCGAGGAGCAGGTGGTGGATCATGCGTTCATGCGCGACTGGGCGGAGCAGTTGCTCGAGGCGCTGCGGCGGGCGACCAGCAATGGTGCCATGTACGAGGTCGGCGTCGACAAGCACGATACCGGCTACGCGGTCGACGTATCGCGTTCGGTGCACGGGAACGCGTATCATCAGGTGCTGACCCCGGCGTTCTTTCAGTCGCCCGAGTACGCGGCGCTGGCCAAGCTGAGCGCTGCCCTGCAGTCGCTGCTGGGCCCCGGCGCCAGTCTGCGTCGCGGCGACAAGCGCTTCGCGGTGGAGCGCTTCGACGAAGCGATGCAGTGGCTGATGGAGGAGGCACGTAAAGGACAGACGCTGCAGCGCTACAAGGGGCTGGGTGAGATGAACCCGCAGCAGCTGTGGGAGACCACGATGAACCCCGAGACGCGCCGCCTGCTGCAGGTCAAAATCGAGGACGCGGTGGCCGCCGATGAGATCTTCAGCACCCTGATGGGCGACCAGGTGGACCCGCGGCGTGAGTTCATAGAACAGAACGCACTGTCCGCCACTAACATAGATATTTAAAACACAAATTAAATCAATAAGTTAAAGTGATGTGCCGATTGTCAACACTCGCGGCGCTGCTGCTCGGACTGACCTTGTGGACCAGCGGTGCCGCGGAGACCCAGTACGTGACCGACAAGCTGATCCTGGGCGTCTACGGTACCAGCGACGGCAGCGGGGAGCAGACCCGAATCGTGCGCAGCGGCGCCGAGCTGGAGGTCATCGAACGCGCCGGGCGGTACGCAAAGATTCGCACCGAGGAGGGCGACGAGGGCTGGGTGAAGTCGCAGTACCTGGTAAGCGACCCGCCCGCGGTGCTGCGAATCCAGGAGCTCGAGGACGAGCTCGAGGCGCTGCGCCAGTCGAGCGCCGAGCCTGCCGCGCTGCGCGCGCGCAACCTCGAGCTCGAGGAACGGCTGGAGAAGCAGGCTGCGAGGCTGGAAACGGCCGGGCAGCGGGCCAACACCCTGCAGCAGGAACTGGATCTGGCGCGCGATGCTCTGGCGGTCGCACGGGCCGAGACTGAAGCCGCCGAGCAGCGGGCGCAGGCCGCGGCCGCCGTCGTGCCGGACACCCCGGCACCGTCCACCGAGGTGACGCCGGCGGCGCCGGCCGGCACAGAAGGCAGCAGCATGGCTGCCAGCCTGGACCTGAGCGGCAAGCGCGTCAATTTCTACGCCCAGCTGGCGCTGGGCGGCCTGGCCCTGCTGCTGCTGGGGATGTTCATTGGCTACAGAGCGCTGGACTGGTACATCCGCAGGCAGCATGGCGGCTTCCGCGTCTGGTAACCGGCCGCGCCCGTCCCGCGCCGCGGCCTGAGCCACTGCCGGGCGCATGAGCTACCGTGATCTGCGTGACTTCATCACGCAACTCGAAGCGCTCGGTGAGCTGAAGCGGGTCGCACACCCCGTCGACCCGCACCTCCAGATGACCGAGGTGTGTGACCGTACCCTGCGGGCAGGGGGCCCGGCGTTGCTGTTCGAGAACCCGGCCGGCTTCGAGGTGCCGGTGCTCGGCAATCTGTTCGGCACCACCCGCCGCGTGGCCCTGGGCATGGGCGAAGAGAGCATCGAAGCGCTGCGTGCAGTGGGCGAACTGCTGGCGTTCTTGAAAGAGCCTCAGCCGCCCAACAGTCTCACCGCCGCCGTACGCAGCCTGCCCCGGTACAAGAAGGTGCTGGACATGGCCCCGAAAGTCGTCCGCAAGGCGCCGTGTCAGGCGCACGTGCAGGGCGGCGCTGCTGTGGCGCTGCAGGATCTGCCGATCCAGACCTGCTGGCCCGGGGACGCCGGTCCGCTGATCACCTGGGGTCTGGTGGTCACCCGCGGACCGCTGCGCGAGCGCCAGAACATGGGCATTTACCGCCAGCAGGTCATAGATTCGAACCGGGTGATCATGCGCTGGCTGGCACACCGCGGCGGCGCTCTGGACTACGTGGACTGGTGCCGTGAGCATCCCGGCGAGCCGTTCCCCCTCGCGGTCGCGCTGGGGGCGGATCCAGCCACCATGCTGGCGGCGGTGACACCGGTGCCCGACGCACTGTCCGAACATGCCTTCGCCGGCCTGCTTCGCGGCTCCCGGACCGAGCTGGTGCGCTGCCGGCATGCGGATCTGCTGGTGCCGGCGCGTGCCGAGTATGTGCTGGAAGGGGAGATCCTCCCCAATGACACCGCCGAGGAAGGACCGTTCGGTGATCACACGGGCTATTACAACGAGACCGAGCGCTTTCCGGTGTTCACCGTGCGTCACCTCTACCATCGCGAGCAACCGATCTATCACTCGACCTACACCGGGCGGCCGCCGGATGAGCCGGCCGTCCTCGGCGTGGCGCTCAACGAGGTGTTCGTGCCCATCCTGCAGAAGCAGTTTCCGGAGATCCACGATTTCTACCTGCCGCCGGAAGGCTGCTCCTACCGCCTCGCTGTGGTCAGTATCGACAAACGCTACCCGGGTCACGCCCGCCGCATCATGCTGGGGATCTGGTCGTACCTGCGTCAGTTCACCTATACCAAGTTCGTGGTGGTCGTGGACCGGGATATCGACGTGCGTAACTGGCAGGACGTGATCTGGGCTATCACCACACGCATGGATCCGCAGCGCGACACGCTGTTCGTCGATACCACGCCCATCGACTACCTGGATTTCGCCTCGCCGGTGCCCGGCCTGGGTTCGAAAATGGGCCTGGACGCGACCGCCAAGCTGCCCGGCGAGACCGACCGCGAGTGGGGGCGACCGATCCGCATGAGCGAGTCGGTGCAGCGCGAGGTCGATGCAATGTGGGAAGAACTGGGTATCTGAACCACCGGCGAACGCGATCAGGGTGGCGCGCGCCGGGTTCGATTACTAGTCGCGGCGCTTGGCTCTTGGTAACGAATTTGAGAAAGTAGGTGCCGCCTGTGGGGGCTCATAACAAGAGGAGTAGGACATGCGGTCGATAATGGTTCTCAACCCTAAGGGCGGGTCGGGGAAAAGCACGCTGGCGACCAACCTGGCGAGCTACTACGCCTCCGAAGACATGGATGTCGTGCTCGCCGATCTGGATCACCAGGGTTCGTCGCTGGCGTGGTTGAAAGCCCGTCCCGCCGGCCGCCCGCCGATCCGTGGCATTGCAGCCTGGCGTTCGAGCGCTGCGCGGCCGTCCCGCGGCACTGATGTCGTCATCTACGACGCGCCCGCCGCCGTGCACGGCCGGGATCTGGCCGCATTGCTGCGCAAAGCCGAGACCTACCTGGTTCCGGTGTTACCGTCGCCGATCGACATGCGCGCGGCTGCCGACTTCGTGGCCTATCTCAAGCACAACAGCCGGGTCGCCAACAAGCAGATAAAGATCGCGCTGGTGGCGAACAAGGTGCGTGAATACACCAACATATTCCTGGAGCTCGAGGAATTTCTGAAGCGCCAGCGCGTAACAGTGGCGGCGACGCTGCGGGACAGTATGAACTACGTGCGTGCCGCCGAACGCGGTCTGGGCGTGTTCGAGATGGCGCCCTACCTGACCGCCGTGGACCGCGAGCAATGGGCCCCGCTGCTGTCCTTTCTGCGCAGCAAGCGCAGTCGCGCATAGCCGGCCCCAGCTTCCCTTTGCCCCCAACGCTGCTTACGATCGACCGCGCCCCGTCCCGGTCGCGGGCGGCCGCGCGCAGTTCAATCCCGGGGGCATCGCGTAAGGCCCGGCGCCGGTGAGCCATTCCGTACGCATCCTGCCGGCCGATCGCACGATCCGGGTGGGCGGAAACGAATCGGTGCTGGAAGCGGCGCTGCGCGAAGGTTTCGGGTTTCCCTACAGCTGCCGTAACGGCTCGTGTGGCGCCTGCTTCGGCGAGCTGCTGGAGGGCACCATCGCCTACCCGAACGGCCCCCCGGCGGTGCTCGGTGAGGCCGATGAAGCGGCGAAGCTGGCGGTCTTCTGCCAGGCCCGGCCCACCAGCGACCTGGTGGTGCGGGCGGAAGAGATCACCCAGACCCGCGCGCAGGTGGTGCGCACCATGCCGGTGCGGGTTGAGCGGATCGACGATCTGGCGAGCGACGTGAAACGGCTCTGGCTGCGCCTGCCGCCCAACGAGCGCATGCAGTATCTCGCCGGCCAGTACGTCGACGTGGTGCTGCGCGACGGGCGGCGGCGCAGCTTCTCGATTGCCAGCGCGCCGCGGTCTGACAGCCTGCTTGAGCTGCACGTGCGCCTGTCCCCGGGCGGGCGCTTCACCGGCTACGTGTTCGAGGCGTTGCGTGCACGTGACCTGCTGCGCATCGAAGGCCCGCTAGGCACGTTCTTTCTGCGCGACTCGCCGCTGCCGGCGATTCTGGTCGCCGGCGGCACCGGGTTCGCGCCGCTGAAGGCGATCGTGGAAGAACAGATGGCGCAGGGTGGCGGGCGTGAGCTGCACCTGTTCTGGGGCGCCCGCAGCACTGGTGATCTGTACCTCCACGAGCTGGCCGAATCCTGGTGCGATGCGGGTGTATTGCGCTACACGCCGGTGCTGTCGGAGCCCGGCGCCGACGCCTGGGAGGGTGTAACGGGCTGGGTCCACGCGGCGGTGCTGGCGAGCTACCCGCAGCTCGCGGGGTACGAAGTCTACATGTGCGGTCCACCCGCCATGATCAACGCGGCGCGGCGCGACTTCGCCACTGCCGGACTGGCGCGCGAGCGCCTGCACTTCGATGCATTCGACTACGCCGAGGACAACTCAGGCAACCGGTAGCGACACATCGCTGCCGGTGAGCCTGTCGCTCTCGGGTTTCTCGGCGATCTCCTTGGGCTTTATCGGCAGCGGCTTGATGATACCGGTACGGCGTCTCGGCGCGTCCACGCTGAGCGACAGCCCCTGCTGATAGTGCTGCATCGCGCTGTCGGACTCGCCCAGCGACTCGAGCAGCTCGGCCAGCTCCAGATGGGTCTCCGCCAGCGGCTTCACCCCCAGGCTGGACTCCAGATAGATGCGCGCCTTGCCCCACAGGCTGCGCCGTTTGCACAGGCGTCCCAGGGTGAGCAGCAGCATCGGATCGCGGCCATGGCTCTTCAGCCAGGCCTCGGCAAAATCCAGCTGCCGGGCGGCGTCGTCGGCGTTGATCAGCCCGTACATGCGCGCCAGCCTGCCGCTCCAGCGGCGGTTGAGCGCGGCCCGCAGCAGTGGTTCGGCCCGCTTCTCCGCATTGAAGTAAATCAGCCGCTCGCTGAAGGTGTGCAGCACGTCCTCGTGCTCCCTGGCCTGGCCCGGGAGGGCGTCCCAGCGAGACATCAGCTGCTCCACGCCCGGTTGATCGCCTGCCTTGAGCAGACCGTTCCAGGTTGCCAGCTGCATGTCCCGCAGCTCCTCCTCGTTGAACAACTGCTTCTTGCCCAGCTCCGGCAGCAGCGGCAGCAGCTGCTCCCAGTCCTCGACGTCGCGGTACAGCTTTGCCAGCAGACGCAGCACGTAGTCGTGTTTGGGCGCCAGGTTGCGCAGGCGCGACAGCGACGCCAGCGCGCGTTCTGTCTGGTGATGCGAGAGCTGCAGCTCGGCCTGGGTCAGGCTCACGGCAATATCGGCCCGGGGGTTGTTCTCGATGGCGCGCTTCAGATACGCGTCGCGCCGTTCGTCGGCGCCCTGCTGCTGGGCGGCGCGGGCCGCCCCGAGGTAGTGCAGCACAGCGTTCTCGCTGCGTGCCGAATCGCGCATCAGCAGCCGTTCGGCGCGCTCCCAGCGGCCTTCGGCCAGATCGATCAAGCCCTGCGTCAGGCCCCTCGTGGCGCGCTGCTTGGCCCTTCGTTGAGATGCCACGCGCAGGCGCCGCGGCACGCGCCAGAGTCCCAGCAGCATGCGCAGGGCAAAGTACAGCAGCAGGAAGAACACGAACGTCACACCGGTGAAGAACGCCAGGTTGGTTTCCACACTCCATTGCCCGAACCCGAGGAACACGTAACCGGGGTCGTCACGCAGCACCATGCCGGCGGTCACCGCCACCACCACGATGATGACCAGAATCGCGAGTATTCTCATTGCGCGGCTTCCTCTGTTTTCCCGGCGGACCCGCCCTCAGCGCGGGTGCGCAGCTCATCGAGCAGCGCGAAGGCGCCGGTGATATCGGGCAGCTTTGCGCTGAGTGAGGCGCCGGCCAGGGTCTCGATTTCCTGCAACGTGTCGCCGACCCGCTGAGACTGCGGCTCGAAATGCTCCCGCAGGGTCTGGGCGGCGACCCCCATGAGGCGTGTGTACTCGGCCTTGTCGGCGCGCAGCGCCGCGGTTTGTGCCGCGCCCAGCGTCGCTTCCAGGGTGCGCGCATGACTCTCGGGCGCGTAGCGCACCGGCGGCGCGCGCAGCGGCTCCTGGTTGCGTTTGATGACCACCGGCAGATGCTTGAAGAGTTTCCACAGCCCGTCCAGCGGCGCTTCAGCCTCGGCGCTCGCGGTCTGCAACGCCATTGCTACGGTCCGCGGCGGCAATTCGTAGACGACGTCCCTCAGGCCGTCGAGCTTGATCGCGATACCGGGCAGGTCCGGGCGCTCTACCTTGCGCAGGGCACGCACGTCAGCATTCAGGCGCTCGCGCAGCGGAATGAAAACCGGACTGCCAAGCCGGTGCAGCTGCTGGTCGGCTGTCTGCAACGCGGCAATCGCCCCGTCGATGTCCTCGAGCAGCAGCAGCCGATGCACGGCGATGCGTAACACGTAGTCGACCTCGGCCAGCCGCCAGCCGCGCTGATCGCGGATCTGCTCCTGGGCCGCGTTGCGTAACGCCTCGTCGGTCCGCTGCAGGGACTCGTCGACCTTCGCAAAACGTGCCGCCACCCGCTCGGCGAGCAGTCGCGTACGTTCATCCAGTGACTTGATGGCCGCGTGGGATCCGAGCTCCTCATAGCGTGCCTGTGCCTCGCGGCCGACCTCACCGACCCGGGCGCTAAGCAGCTCGTGCTGCTGGTACAGCCAGCCGCCGCCGCCGAGCGCGGCAAGCGCCACGATGAGCGCCACCACGGCCACCAGCATCGGCACCCGACCGGTTCGCCGGGGTTTGTCCGGCTGTCCTGTGTCCGGCGTCTTGCGCGCGGGCGCCGCGGGGCCCTTGCTCTCCCCCGCGGGGGTTTGCGGTTTACCTTCCGCTTTCACCGCGGCACCTGGAACGGGCGCCGTTTGTCCGGCGGGGCCTAGTTCGCCGTCTTTTGCCGGGTTGTCCGGCTTTGATTTTTCTGCCATCGTGCCAACGCTTCCACAATGTGTCGATTGCTCACCTGGGGGCTAATAATAGGCGATATCTGCGCGCCATGTGCACGCGCGCTCTGCGCCGCGGCAGGACTGCTGACGAGCAGGGGCAGTTGCCGCAAGTGCGCGCCCGCCTCGCGATCGGCGCTGGCAAACAGGTTTTCCAGCGCCTCGCGGCTGGTAGTGGTGACGATATCCACGCGCTCGAGCAGCGTCCCGCTCAGCGCCACCGCCGGTGGCACGCGCCGGTAGACCTCCGCGTAACGAACCTGCACACCCCGCTCGCTCAGCACTTGGGCAAGGTTCTCCTTACCACCGACGCCGCGGAACACCACGACCTCCTGGCCGCCCAGCGTCTGCAGCTCCGGCAATGCCAGCAGCGCCGCTGAGCCGCTGCCGGACGCCGGTGCGAGTGCCTCCCCGATACCCGCGGCGCGCAGTTGTGCCGCGGTGCCGCTGCCGACCGCGGCCACCCTGCCGGCGGCGACGCGCCGCCACAGGCCACGGGCCTGGAGCCAGTCCTGGCCGCAGGTCACGGCGTTCACGCTGATGAAGATCGTCAGGGGTTCCTGTGGAAACGTGGCTGCGAGGGTGCGCAGCGCGTCAGTGTTCGTCACTGCGACGATCTGCATCGCCGGAAAGTACTCGGCTACACCGCCTGCCTCCCGGATCGCCCGGCACAGGTCTGCACCGCGATCCCCGGGGCGCGTGACCAGTACTCGCAACCCGTCGAGCTCAGCCATGCGCCGCGCGCAGGTCGTCCAGCAGCGCTGCCGCGCCCTGCTGCAGCAGCTCCTCCGCAACCTGCCTGCCGAGCGCCGCGGCCTCCTGTGCATCGCCGGCGCGTTCGGCGTGCAGCACCTTGGAACCGTCTGTGGCGGCGACCAGCGCGCGCAGCCGCAGCTGGCCACCCGCCTGAAGCGCCGCGTGGCCCGCCAGGGGCACCTGGCAGGTGGCCTCCAGGCGCGCCCCCAACGCGCGCTCTGCAGCAATGCACAGCGCGGTCTCCGGATGATCCAGCTCGTGCACCAACGAGTGCACCTGTTTCGCATCGCTGCGACATTCGATACACATCACCCCCTGACCGATCGCCGGCAGGCAGTGCGTGAACGCGATGCGTTCGCGTATTCGCGCTTGCAGGCCAAGACGCTGCAGGCCCGCGCTCGCCAGCACGATCGCATCGTAGTCGCCGGCGTCGAGCTTCCTCAGGCGCGTGTTCACATTACCGCGCAGCGGCAGTATCTGCAGATCGGGCCGGTACGCCAGCAGCTGCGCCTGGCGGCGCAGACTGCAGGTGCCGACCCGCGCCGCCTCCGGCAGCTTGTCCAGCGAGCCGTAGCGGGCGGAGACGAGCGCATCGTACGGGTCCTCGCGGGCCATGACCGCCACTATGCCCAGGCCCTCGGGCAATGCCGCAGGCACGTCTTTCATCGAATGCACCGCCAAGTGCGCCTCGCCCTCGAGCAGCGCCCGCTCGAGTTCCTTGATAAAGAGCCCCTTGCCGCCAATCGCTGCCAGCGGACTGTCCAGGAGCACATCGCCCTCGGTCGTGAGCGGCAGCAGTGTGACCTCAACGCCGGGGTGCGCGGCGCGCAGCGCGGCGGCCACGTGTTCGGCCTGCCACAGTGCCAGCGGGCTGCTGCGTGTCGCAATGCGAAGCTCAGTCAAAGTGCTCCTCCGAATGTTTCCTGCGCAGCCGCCGGTTCATGGCGTGCGCAGTTTCCTGCGCACCTGCGCCAGGTGCCGCCGGCTGACCTCGATACGGTCTTCGATGCCGCGGAACGTGATGACCTGGCGTCCCTCGGCGGTCTTCTCGAGCCCGCCGATGTAGCGGTCGGCAACCAGCGCGTTGCGGTGCACGCGCGTGAACGCTGCGGCGAACTCCTCGGCGAGATCCTTCAGGGCTTCCTCGATCAGCAGCTCGCCCTCGCTGTGGCGCACAGTAACGTATTTGTGCTCGGCCAGAAAATAAAACACGGTATCGGTCGCCACCAGTTTCAGACTGTTGCGCACGCGGGCGCAGATGTGCGTGCGTACCTCTCCGCCTTCCTCGGCAGCGGTGCGCTGCAGCACATCGAGCTGGGCCCGGGTATGGCGACGCGCATTGGCGAGGGCCGCTGCCAGGCGTGCCGCGCGCACCGGTTTGAGCAGATAGTCGACCGCCCGCGATTCGAAGGCGGCCAGCGCGTGGTCATCGTACGCCGTGGTGAAGATCACCGCCGGCGGCAGGGGCGCGCCGGCAATGTGCCGGGCGGCTTCCAGCCCGTCCATGCCGGGCATGCGGATGTCCAGCAACACCACGTCGGGTTCCAGCGCCGCGCAACGCTCGATCGCCTCCCGCCCGTTCCCCGCCTCACCCAGCACTTCATGCTCGCGCATGTCCTGCAGTAAAGCGCGCAGCCGCGAGCGCGCCAGCGGTTCGTCGTCGACGATCAGTATCTTCAACGCATCGTCTCACCGGCCGGGGGCGAGCTCAGCGGCAGGCGCAGCTGCACCTCGAACCGATCGCCGGTCTCGAAGGCACGCAGAATGTCGTTGCGCCCGAACATCAGCTGCAGGCGCTGTTCGATGTTGGCCAGCGCCAGCCGGTTGCCGGTGCGCCGGGCATTGATTCCGGTCGTCGATACGGGATTGGCGATGTCGATCACTACGCGGTCACCGTCACGCCGCGCGGCGATGGAGATCACCCCGCCGTCGGGCAGACTTTCGATGCCGTGGTACACGGCGTTCTCGACCAGCGGCTGCAGGGTGAGCGCGGGAACTGCGATCTGCTCGATGCCGGGATCCAGGTGCCATTCGACCTGCAGTCGGGCGCCGAGCCGCAGTGCTTCGATGCGCAGGTAGCTGCGCGCCAGCTCGAGCTCCTCGGCCAGCGTCAGGCGGTCACGCTTGGCCAGCGTGGCGCGGAACACCTCGGCGAGGTCCTCGACCGCCTGCTCGGTCTTGAGCGGGTCGCTGCGTGCCAGGCTGGCGATGGTGTTCATGCTGTTGAACAGAAAGTGTGGCCGGATGCGCGCCTGCAGCTCGGCAACCCGCGAACGTGCTTCGGCCTCCACGTTGAGCTTCCACTGATGCTGCACGTAGAAATAGCGCAGCGCCACCGCGGTCACGGCCACGCTGATGAGCGTGTTGACGATCAGCCGGTCCACCAGCCATCCAGGGGGCAGTGTCAGCGACAGAGCCAGCATGTCCAGCAGTGCGAACGCCAGCAGCGTGAAGCACAGGGTCACCACCTGCAGCAGCGCGAACATGACGATCGCCGCGTTGCGGTTACCAAGCCTGACGAACCAGGCACGGCAGCTGCACAGCAATGCCGCGTCGGTAAGCGCCACCCATTGCACGAACAGCGAATCGACGGCCAGGAAGCGGAGCCGCTCCAGCCACTGTCCCGGCTGCGCCAGGGCCAGCACGATCGCCAGCAGCTCCGCGATGAGAAGGACCAGCAGCAGGTTCCAGCGTTCGCAGAAATCCGGCAGGAAGAAAGCGTTGGCGTCCTCGCCGCCCGAGCCCGCGCCGCTCACATCAGCTCCTATCACGCTGCTATACTGCCTGCCCGTTTTCGCCGGCACAACAAGCGTGTACGGGAAATACGCTACGGTTGCCGAGACATGACCGAGAAAAAACCGCAGACCCGCTTGTGGGGCGGGCGCTTCAGCGAAGCCACCGACGCGTTCGTGCAGCGCTTCACGGCCTCCGTGGCGTTCGACCAGCGGCTGTACCTGCAGGACATTCAGGGATCGCTGGCGCACGCCCGCATGCTGCACCGGATCGGCGTGCTGCAGGCGCAAGAGCTCGAGCAGATCGTCGAAGGGCTGGCCGCGATCCGCGATGAGATCGAGCGCGGCGCGTTTGCCTGGTCGCTGGCGCATGAAGACGTGCACATGAACATCGAAGCGCGGCTCACCGAGCGCATCGGTCAGGCGGGCAAGAAGCTGCACACCGGACGCTCACGTAACGATCAGGTGGCGACGGACATGCGCCTCTATTTGCGCGCCGCTATCGATTCGATCAGCGGGCAGTTGCGCGCATTGCTGCACGCG
>JAHELT010000212.1 GCA_024644045.1 Chromatiales bacterium
TTCGGTGCAGGCCAAAGGCTCGCCCGCCGTCACCGAGAGTTTCCACGCACGCCGCGCGGTGCAGCGGCCGGTCGATACCCTCGCGGACGGGCTGGTCACCGGCGACCCGCCGAAGCTCGCGCTGTCGGTGCTGTGGGAGCGGCTGGACGACGCCTGGCTGGCCGATGACGAGGCGCTGCTCGCAGGCGTGCACGCGCTGGCGGAGTCGGGGCACGTGCTGGTCGAGCCGGCCGGTGCTGCAGCGCTGGTAGGCGCGTGGCAGCATCGCGACGCGCTGGCGGGCAAACGCATCGTCCTGATTCTCACCGGCGCCAATGTCAGCGCCGCGTTGCTGCAGCGCGCTTTAGACACACCGCCGTTGTGGTGAGCCGCGCGGGCTAGTGGCCTGTAACACCCGATTCGATAGTGCTGAGCACGCGCTTCGACTCCGATTGCTGTGTGGTTCCCGAAGGGTGCCGCTCGCACACCTCCGGCACCTCCTCGCAATAGACCGGGCTATTACTCCTCGGTGCGCCTTGCACTCGAATCCGAATCACGCACTCAATCACTACCGAATCGGGTGTTACAGGCCCTAGTGCCGTGCATCGACGGGTTTGACGAGCGCAACGCCGGTCAGCATGACGATCAGCGCGGCCCACACCCACGCAGAGTGGGTCTCGGAAAAGAGCGCAATTCCCCAGAGCACGCCGGAAAGCGTCACCACATAAGCCATCTGGCTGGCAAATACCGGGCCGCCGATGGCGATCAGGTAAATGAAGGCGGCGTAGGAAACGACGTTCACTAAGCCCATCGCCACGATGGAGAACTCGATCGCCGTCCAGCCGCTCAGCGGCAGCGCGACGAAACTGCCGGTAGCCGCGGCGATCGGCAACAGGAACAACGTCGCCATCAGCTGCATGCCGCACAGGCCGCTGAACGCATCCAGCTGCCGCGGGAAGCGCAGTGCAATGTAGATGTTCTCCAGTGCGTACGAACCGCTGGCGAGGATCGCCACCAGTACCCACATGGCCGCACCCGGCTGTGCCAGGCTGCCCTCGGGTAACACCAGCAGGAGTATGGCGCCGGCCCCGGCAAACACGCCCAGCGCGCGCACCGGCGTGAAACGGTCCAGCCGCAGGCCGATGGCCAGCGCGAGGGTCACGATCGGTACGATACTGAGGGCGATGGACAGCACGCCGGCCGATACGCGGCTTGCCGCATAGAAGAACAAGGTGTTCGGGATCACGGTCCCGAGCAGGCCGGCGACCGCATAAAACGTCAGGCAGTCCCGCCCCAACGGGATCCGGCGCCGGCGCAGCAGGTTGTAGAGCAACAGCGTCGCGGCGCCGATCGCCGCGTGCCACAGATTGATGCCGAGCGGATGGGCGTTTTCGCTGGTGGCAATCCTGGCCAGCGAGAACGTGCTGCCCCAGGCGCCCCCGGCGAGCAGCAGGATGACCCACGGCCATCCGCCGGTGCGGCTGCGCGAAACGCCGAGGCCGTGTTGCGAGCTGCCGGGTGAGGTTTCCTGATCCATGTTGCTGCTGCTGTTCCCGCGGCCGCCGGCGAACATTCGCCAAATCGCTGCCGCCTGCCTATGCTATGCGTCGTTGGACGTTTCGGAGGCGGCGCATTATGACTGACATACCAATCACAATCCCACCGCGTCGCGGCGTTGCCGCGCGTCTGGCGCGCGGACAGTCGATCAAGGTGATCAACACGCACGGCAATCAGGTGGTCGATTTCTGGGCCATCAACGCGCAGGATCCCCGCGAGTTCCTGTCGATGGAGCACATGCGCGCCACCCTCCAGCGGCTGGTGCCGCAGACGGGGGATGCGCTGATCAGCAACCGCCGGCGCCCGATACTGCAGTTCCTCGAGGACAGCTCGCCCGGCGTGCACGATACGCTGCTTGCGGCCTGCGACACGTACCGCTACGCGTTGCTGGGCTGCACCGAGTATCACGACAACTGCACGGATAATTTCTTTGCGGCACTGCGCACGCTGGACTTTCCCATGCGCGAATGCCCAAGCCCGTTCAATCTGTGGATGAACATCCCGTGGACGTCGGAAGGTGCGCTCGACTGGGGCGTTCCGGTATCCAAGGCCGGAGATCACGTGGTGTTCCGCGCCGGGCTGGATTGCATCGCGGTGATGTCCGCATGCCCGCAGGACATTCTGCCGGTCAACGACAACCGGCCCACCGAGGCGCACTACCAGGTTCTGGCCGGTTAGCCCGCCCGTTGCGCGAAGGACAACCCGGAGGTTGGTCCGCTACTTCCCGGCGCCAGCGACGTGCTCGGTGCCACGCGTGACATAGTAGGCGACCACAATCGGTATGAAGGTAACGGCGATCACGAACACCGCGACGACGTTGGTGACCGGCCGCTGCCGCGGACGCACCAGCTCGCTGAGCATCCAGATTGGCAGCGTGGTCTGCTGCCCTGCCGTAAACGTTGTCACGATCACCTCGTCGAAGCTTAGCGCGAACGCAAGCATGCCGCCGGCCAGCAACGCCGTTGCGATGTTCGGCAAGACCACATAGCGCAACGTCTGCAGCCCGTTGGCGCCAAGATCCATGGACGCTTCGACCAGCGAGCCGGACGTGCGCCTCAAGCGCGCCAGGGCGTTGTTGTACACGACCACCACGCAGAAGGTGGCGTGCCCCAGCACAATCGTCCAGAAACTGAAGGGTATCTCGGCGAGATTGAAGGCCGAGCGCAGCGAGATACCGGTGATGATACCCGGCAATGCAATCGGCAGAATGATCAGCAGCGAGACCGTTTCGCGACCGAAGAACCGGCTTCGGTGAATCGCCGCGCCCGCCAGCGTGCCCAGGACCAGGGCGATGGCCGTGGAGGTCAACGCGACCCGTGCAGAAAGCCCGATAGCATCCCATATGTCCTGCCGCTCCCACGCGACGGCAAACCATTGCAGCGTGAGCCCCGGTGGCGGGAACTGATAGGACTTGTCCTCCGTGGTAAAGGCATACAGCAGGATCAACGCAAGCGGCACGTGCAGAAACAACAGACCGCCAATGGCCGCGATCTTCAGCCCCAGTGACGCGCGCGCATGACCGGCACTGCTAGAGCGCATCGAAGGCTCCCAGGCGTTTAGCCACGGTCAGATAGATACCCATGATCACAATCGGCACGACCGAAAATGCAGCAGCCATGGGGATGTTGCCCGCGGTGCCCTGATGCAGAAACACCGCCTGACCGATGAACAACCGCGAAGAACCGACGATGCCCGGAATGATGTAATCGCCGAGTGTCAGTGAGAACGTGAATATCGATCCGGCAACCATGCCGGGGAGCGCGAGCGGCAGGATCACGTAGCGGAAAGTCTGCCCGGCATGCGCGCCGAGATCCTGCGAGGCGTCGAGCACGGACGGCGGCACGCGTTCCAGCGCCGCCTGCAGGGGCAGTATCATGTAGGGCAACCAGATGTAGACGAACACCAGAAACGTGCCGATGTAGCTCACCGACAGCGACGTGCCGCCGATCACGGGGGTCGCAAGCAGCGCATCCAGGAGCCACGTCATGTGCAGCTTCGCGAAAAACCAGTTGAGAATGCCCTCCTTGGCGAGTATCAGTTTCCAGGCGTAAACGCGTACCAGGTAGCTGGACCACAGGGGCAGCATCACTGCCAGGTAGAATACCGCTTTGGCTTTCGCGCCGGCATAGCGTGCCGCGTAGTAGGCGATCGGGAAGGCGATGATCGCGGCGGCGACCGTAACCGCAGCAGCCATTGATGCGGTGCGCACGATGATGTCGATGTTGGCTGCGCTGAACAACTCCCCGTAAGTGCTGAGCGTGAACTCGCGTACCACCAGGCCGGAGAACTCGTCCACGGAAAAGAAGCTCTGCAGGAGCAGCGAAAACAGTGAGCCGAGGTACACGATACCGAGCCACAGCAACGGCGGCGCCAGCAGAAGCAGGAGTAGAAACCAGGGATGCAGGTACAGCCAGGTCGAGACCCGCCGCCCCATCCCGCCGGATCTTTCGTAAGCGAACGCAGTGCTCAAGCGCCGTCCCCGAGAACCTGCATGTCCTCGCGATGCCAGCTCAGCCACACCTGCGCACCCGGTGAGATCGCGGGCTCGCCGGTACGGCTGCGCTGATTCTGACGCACCACCGTCAGCTCGCCGCCAGCCGGAAGCGCCACCCTCAGACGCGTCGCCGCGCCGTGGTACTGACTGTCCACCAGGGTGCCTTCGATCCGGCAGTGCGTTTGCTCCGCCGCGGGCTGCTGCTCGCTCAGACGGATCCGCTCCGGGCGGATGGAAACCGCCGCTGATGTCCCGGCCAGCTGCTTCGCCACCGCGGGCGGCAGCACGTTCGAGACACCGACAAATCCCGCCACGAACCGGTTCGCAGGGTGCTCGTAGATCTGCTCCGGCGTGCCGATCTGCTCGATGCGGCCTTCGTTGAACACGGCGAGCCGGTCACTCATGGACAAAGCTTCTTCCTGATCGTGCGTGACGTAGATAAAGGTGATGCGGAGCCGCCGCTGCAGGTCCTTGAGCTCGATCTGCATCTGCTCGCGCAGCTTGAGATCCAGTGCGCCCAGCGGTTCGTCGAGCAACAGCACGCGCGGGTGATTGATCAGCGCACGGGCCAGGGCGACCCGCTGACGCTGCCCGCCGGACAACTGTCCGGGACGGCGATCCGCCAGTCCGTCGAGCTTGACCAGAGCAAGCATTTCGCCTGCGCGCTGCTCGCGTTCGGTGCGCGTCACGCCGCGCACCATCAACCCATAGGCGACGTTGCCCATCACGTTCATGTGCGGGAACAACGCGTAATCCTGAAATACGGTGTTGACGTCGCGCTCGAAGGGCGGCAGGTGAGCGGCCGCCGCGCCGTGTAACAGAATGGTGCCCGATTGCGGGCGCTCGAAGCCCGCGATCAAGCGCAGACACGTGGTCTTGCCCGATCCAGAAGGCCCGAGCATGGAGAAGAACTCGCCGTCCACGACTTCGAACGAGACGCGATCCACCGCGCGCACGTGGGCGAAATGGTGGCTGACGGACTCAAACGTAACCGCGGCTGCCATCACTGCGACGGTAATCTGCCTGAGAAAAGGAAGTCCGGCCGCCCTCTGCGCGGCCGGATCTCGTGCACGGGCGGCCTCAGCGGCCGCCAAGCACCGCGATGTAGTCGGTTACCCAGCGGTAGTACGGGACGCACTGGTCCTGCGAGGTGCACTTCGAGCGCGGTGTCTTCCAGAAATGGATTCGCTCGAAGTTGCCGAGGCCGTTCACGTCGCAGCCCTGGTCGCCGAGCAGCTTGTTGCCCTTGCAGGCCGACAGGACCACGGGTACGGAGCCGAACCAGGCAGCCAGGTCGCCCTGCAGTTTCGGGTTTATCGAATGCTCCATCCACAGGTAGGCGCAGTTCGGGTGTGGGGCATCGACGTGCATCATGGTTGTGTCAGCCCAGCCGGTCGCGCCTTCGACGGGCACTACGCTGGCCACCGGCTGGTCCTTGCTGCGCAGGAGATTCACCTGAAACGGCCAGGCCGAGGAGGCCACCACGCCTTCGTTGGTGAAATCGTCGATCTGGATAAATGGGTCGTGCCAATAGCGGTTTACGATGCGGCGCTGCTCGCGCAGCAGACTCAAGGCCGCCTTGTACTGATCCTCGTTCAATTCGTAAGGATCCTTGATACCGAGCGCCGGTTTGTGGTGCATCAGGTAGAGCGCCGCGTCGGCAATGTAGATCGGCCCGTCAAACGCCTGCACGCGGCCTTTGTTGGGCTTACCGTCAGGTAGGTTCTGTGCCTCGAACACGATCTTCCATGAGCTCGGTGCCTGCTTGAAGATCTTGGTGTTATACATGAGCACATTGGAACCCCACTGGTACGGAACGCCGTAGTGCTTGCCATCGACCGTGTGCCAGGGTGCGTTCTGCAAGCGCTTGTCGACGGTGTTCCAGCTGGGGATCAGATCGGTGTTCACTTCCTGAACCCGCTTGCCGGCGATCAGCCTCAGGCTGGCGTCACCCGAGGCGGTGACCAGGTCGAAACCGCCTTCGTTCATCAGCGCGACCATCTCATCGGACGTCCCGGCGGTCTTGATACGCACCTTACACCCCGTCTTGCTCTCGAATCCGGTGACCCAGTCGAAGTTCTTATCGGTCTGCCCGCGCTCGATGTAGCCCGGCCAGGCGACGATATCGACGACGCCCTCGGGGCTGCCGATCCGTTGCAGTGGCTCCGCGACGCTGCTGGCAGCAGCGAGCAGCATAGCCGCTGTGCCGGCAAAAACAGCTTGGCCATAGTGTCTTTTGTTCATTTATGTCCTCCTGGTATCAACCGTATTGTCATGCGCTGATCGGCCCGTCAATGCTAAGCGGGTGCAGTCGTCCGAGCAACAAGATCGTCGAACGTGCAGACACGCCTTCTTTCGACGGCGAGTCGACGACAGGCGGATTCGTCGCGATCTACAACCGCTGGCGGGGTGAAACGGGGCAGTCAGTTGCGCAAGAACACGTAGCCGGCACCGGCGTCGGCTGCGTCGTTGTCGGAAGCCGGGTCTATCCCCGTGCCACCGCTGTCTTCCAGCGGCGCGCCCGCCACCAGGGTATCGCCGGCCACTGCCACGGCGCTGCCGAACGCATCTTCTGCGCCCGTATTGGACGCTTTGATGTAGCCGCCGGGCGACCAGGCGCCGGCCGCGCGCGTGAACAGATAAGCGGCGCCCGCCTCGCCGGCCGAGTCGTCCGCGGCGTCCCCGTTGAGACCGGTGGCCGCGCTCGCCTCACCGGGGGCGCCGACCACCAGCGCGTCGCCGCTCAGTGCGATGCTCGAGCCGAACTCGTCGCGCGCGCCGCTGTTGGCGCTCTTGAGGTACGCCTGCTGCGACCATAAACCGGCGAGATCGCGGACGAAAACGTAGGCCGCGCCGGCATTGAATGCCGTGTCGTCCAGCTGCCCGCCGTTGACCGTATCCGCGTCGCTGTCCTCGTAGCGTGCGCCGACGGCGAGCGTGTTGCCGTCCAGCGCAAGAGCTGCGCCGAAGTTGTCGTTGGCGCCGGTATTCGAGGCTTTCAGGTAGGTCTGCTGTGACCACTGTCCACCGGCGTCGCGTGCGAACACGTATACCGCGCCCGATTGCGGCGCCATGTTGTCCGCGGCATCGCCGTCGATACCGGTTGCGGCGCTGTCTTCTTCCAGTGCGCTCACGGCCAGCGTGTCACCGGACACGCTGA
>JAHELT010000213.1 GCA_024644045.1 Chromatiales bacterium
CCGCCGCCTGGGCCTCGCCTGGGACTACCCGGACGCGGCCGCGGTGTTTGCCGAGATGCGCGGCGTCATGCCGTCCATCAAGGGTATGAGCTGGGAGCGCCTGCAGCGCGAGGGCTCAATCACCTACCCGTGCGAGGACGAGAACGATCCGGGTCAGAGCGTGGTGTTCGTCGATGACTTTCCCACCGCCAGCGGCCGCGGAAAGCTGGTGCCGGCGAAGCTCATCTATGCCGACGAGCGGCCGGACGAGGAGTTTCCTTACGTGCTGATTACCGGGCGCCAGCTCGAGCACTGGCACACCGGTGCGATGACCCGGCGCTCGCAGGTGCTCAACGCGATCGAGCCCGGACCCGTGGTCAGCATGCACTCACAGGACCTGCAGGAGCTCGGGTTGGTGCCCGGCGATGCGGTCCGCCTGGAGACCCGCCGCGGAAAGGTGGAAGCGATGGCGAGGAGCGACGACGGTCTGCAGCGCGGCGAGGTGTTCATGCCGTTCTGCTACCATGAGGCGGCCGCCAATCTGCTCACCAACGAGGCGCTGGACCCGTTCGGCAAGATTCCTGAGTTCAAGTACTGCGCGGTCAAGGTCGCGAAAGCGGCCTGAGTAGAGCCACGGCCGCCGCCCGGGCGGCCCGCGTGCATCGCGGATAATAAAGAGGCATCCAATCAGAAATGACAACACGCATCGATGGAAAGGCTTTCGCCGCGCAGGTGCGAGCCCGTGTCGCCGGCGAAGTGGTGGCACTGCAGGAGCGCCATGGGATAACCCCCGGCCTTGCGGTGGTGCTGGTCGGTGAAGATCCGGCCAGCCAGGTTTACGTCAGGAACAAGGAAAAACAAACCGTCGAAGCGGGGATGCAGTCGTTCGAGCACAAGCTGTCCGTCGACACCACGCAGGACCAGCTGCTGGCGCTGATGGACGACCTCAACAACGACGGTGCTGTTAACGGCATTCTGGTGCAGCTTCCGCTGCCGTCGCAAATCGATTCCGACGCCGTCATCAACGCGCTGCAGCGCGAAAAGGACGTAGACGGCTTCCACATCGGCAACGTGGGGCGTCTGTGGACCGGCGGCGAGGGCATGGTGCCGTGCACGCCGCTTGGCTGCCTGATGTTGCTGCAGGACCACCTCGGCGACCTCACCGGGAAACGCGCGCTGGTGCTGGGCCGCTCGAACATCGTCGGCAAGCCGATGGCCGCGCTGCTGCTGGCGCAGCACTGCACGGTTACCATTGCCCACTCGCGGACCGCCGATCTGGCGGTGCGCTGCAGCGAAGCCGACATTCTGGTCGCCGCGGTCGGGCGCCCCGAGATGGTGAAAGGAGACTGGATCAAACCGGGGGCTACGGTCATCGATGTGGGTATCAACCGGGTCGAGTCCGGCGATGGCAAGACGCGGCTCGTCGGCGACGTGAACTTCGAAGCTGCGCAGGGCGTCGCAGGCGCCATCACGCCGGTGCCGGGCGGTGTCGGTCCGATGACCATCGCGTGCCTGTTGCACAACACGGTTGAGGCCGCTTGCCGGCAGAACGGCGTGGACCGCGCGTCGCTGAGTTGATGCCGCGCTATGGCACGGGAAGCTGCCCTCGATAGCGGGATTCCGGACAACGCGCTGGAAACGGCGATCGGGCTGCAGGTCAAGGCATACCGCACCGAGCTGGGAATGACCGTGGTCGAGGTCGCCAAGCAGGCAGGTCTGTCAGCGGGCATGCTGTCGAAGATCGAGAACGGTAATACCTCACCGTCGCTCGCCACATTGAAAGCGCTGTCGCGCGCATTGAACGTCCCGGTCACGTCGTTCTTCCGAAAATTCGAGGAAGTGAGCGACGCAACGCACGTCAAGGCCGGCGAGGGTCTGGTAATCGAGCGGCGTGGTACCCGCGCCGGGCATCAGTATCAGCTGCTCGGGCACAACGTCGGCAAGCCGTTCTCGGTGGAGCCCTACCTGATTGCGCTGACCGAGCAGTCCGAGGTGTTCCCGATCTTTCAGCATGCCGGGATGGAGTTCATCTACATGCTGGACGGCGAGATCGTCTACCGCCACGCCGATAAGACTTATCACCTGCACGCGGGCGATTCGCTGTCGTTCGATGCCGATGCGCCGCACGGGCCCGAGCGCCTGGTCAAGCTGCCGATCCGCTTTATCTCGGTGATCGTGCAGACGCGCGAGGCCTGACGCCCCTCACCCCCGACCCCTCTCCCCGAGGGAGAGGGGAGTAAGTAAATCCCTTCTCCCTGGGGAGAAGGGTGGGGATGAGGGGAACTGCGCGAAGCGCAGGCGTTTTCTCTGTTGCCGTTCCGTCGACGCTCACGACACAGTTGCTCTCCCCCGGGACAGGGGAGAAAGAGAAGCCCTTCTCCCCGGGAGGGTTGGGATGAGCGCGCAGCGGTCAGTCAGCGCCGCGCAGTCACCCTTGATCGGACGGCGGGTTCCGGGGCTCCCCAGCAAAACGTGTGTTCAGCACAAACCTTCCGCACACCGTCAAGGTGAATAGACCACAAGGTCGTAAGGACTTAACCGTTGCGCGGTATGCAACACCCGCGGAGGAAGACCGGTTTCTACAGGTTGAGCTCAACCATCAACGGATAGTGATCCGCGCCGATGTCGGGACCGGCGCGCAGCTCACGAATGCCCAGCGAGGGTGAAGCCAGACAATGATCGATCGCGATGCCGATGCGCGGTAGAAACGTCGGCCATGTCGGCTGCCAGCCGAAACCCGCGGCGGCATCGCGCAATCCCGTTGCCCGTGTCAGCGCGCCGAAACGCGAACTCCAGCGCGTCAGGTTGAGATCGCCGAGCAACACGGTCGCTTCCCCGGAGGCAGCCTTTTGCAGGCGCAACGCCAGGTTCTCCAGCTGCGTGTTACGCCCGGCGGCGCTGGCCGGCGTCAGGGGCCATTCGAGATGCACACCGACGATGCGCACTTCCCGCGCACCCTGCACCCGTACGCTGATCGCCGGCACGTTCCGATAACCGAGGTCTAGCAGCGTCGGCTCCAGCAGCGGACGGCGGCTGAAAAGACCGATGCCGAAGTAGTCGGAGCGCGGCAGGGCGTAGCGATGCGGGTAGATTTCGTCAAGCACCCCCTCGAGCTTCGCCAGCACCGCCGGCGTCAGTTCGATGAGCAGTAGTACGTCCGCCCGCTCCTCGCGAATGAAGGCGCCGATTCGGGTGCTGTTGTCGCGAACGCTACCGCCGATGTTGGCGGAAACGAGCTTGAGCGTCTCGCGCGGCGTCGGGCCAGGGGCCGGCGTCTCGGTGAAAAAGGCGAACACCGCGGAACCGTTCAGAATCAGGCATAGCAGGCCGACGGCGATTCCGACAGGGTTGCGCGCGGCCATGCAGGCGAGCGTGAGCAGCAGCGCGCCGGCCAAGTAGTGCACGCGGAAATGCACGAACAGCTCCAGAAACCACGCGTACTCGCCGGCGAATCCGGCCAGCGTCGCCGCCACTAGCGCGATCAGCAGGAAAGCCAGTAACTGTCGGGTCATGACCGTCCGATATTAGTGGCAGTTAACGTGTATTGCACCGCTCAGTGCTGGATAATGCGCGCGTTTACAGGCGGTGCCGGAATGACGTTAGCAATCGATTCGCAGACCGCGCGGCGAATTGTCGATGAGGGGGTTCGCCGCTATATCGCTGCCAGGCGCGAGAAAGTGCCGCAGTTCGTCGACCGTACCTTTACCTTCGCGGCGTCGGTGCGCCTGCACCGCAGCGCGCTGGGTCTGGATCTGCTGCGTGCACCGGTCAACGTGTTCATGGTATTGCCCGCCGCGCTCGCCAATCTGTCGGCCTGCGGCCTCGCGAAGGCCGGCGCCGGGCGCACGGCCGAGTGGCTGCGTCGCCGCGAATGGTTTCTTCGCACCGATGTGGGGCGCGAAATCGAGTGGCGTATCTTCAGCGAGCTGCTCGAGCTCCCACTCCGCCAGGGCGGGCGTGAAACCCGGCGCGACGCGCTGGCCGAGGAGATCCTGCGCGATGTCGCGCTGAACGAGCACTTCCAGCAGGTCGTTGCGGAGCACGCCGAGCTGTTGCGGCGCCCGGGGGCGCGCGCGCAGCTGGAAGTCGCCTTGTCGGCCTACACCGGCACTCGCGCCGCTGCCGCCGAGCTCACGAACGCGATTATCCTCATGGGCACGGGCGCCGCCACCCTGAACAGCTTGACGCCGGGCGCCCTGTCCTTTGGGCCGGCGCTTGCCGTTGCGGCTACCCAGCACGCGGCGATCGCCGGTTTTCCGCTCGGTACCACGCTGGGCGGTTTCTGGTACAGCGTGTTCCCTGCGCAACCGGCGTTCTGGACAGTCACCGCATCCACGGCGGGCATGCTGCTGCTAGTGTCCTGTATCGCGGCGTTCACCGGCGTCATCGCCGATCCTGTGCAACGGCGCCTCGGCCTGCACCAACGCAGGTTGCACAAGTTCCTGACAACGCTCGAGAGCAATCTGCTGGGAGAGCATGCTTACTTCGCACCGCGTGACTACTACGTGACGCGGGTGATCGACCTATTCGAGATCGCGCGTGTTGTGCTGCGCCAGCTTCGGTGAGTGTCGGGACGCTGTGACACCAGGTGCCCGCCTATCCCCAGTAGTGCACCGCAAACGCGAGAAAACCCACGTACAAGATCCCACCTGTCATTGCCGTGTACTTGAGCCAGGTCTGCTTGCCAGAGCGCCACACGAGTACGCAAGCGATAAGTACGATGAGCAGTTCGATAAATACGAACACGTCGCCGTAGAAGCGTGCATCCCAGTACGAAACAGGGCTCTCGAAACGCCAGTCGGTGAAAGGGTAGAAGTGCCGGTGCGCGTCGTCATGGTGCAGCGGGAAATCCAGGAGGCAATGTAGAAGCATGCTCATCGCCAGAGCCTCGATGAACAGTGACTTCAGCACAAATCCCACCAGCCCGAGCAACGCGATCAGCGGCACTGAGTTGAAAATGTCGAAAACAGCCTGCCAGAAGGGTTCATAGTAGGACCGTTCCCAGATGACGGGCTCGGGCGTACGGGCAACAAGTTTCTCGAACGCATAGAACACGAACATGGGCGCATCGGGCAGCAGGGCTCCCAGCAGCACGGCGAAGCCGAACGTCGCCCAACGCCGGTTGGGTACGACGGCAAGGTTCAGCACGAGATGTGCAGGTGTGTTCATGCTGCAGTACGGCTGAGGTAATGCTCCAGCAGATCCAGCCGGTCGTTGCCGAAAAACAGCTTGTCACCCGTATCCACGGTCGGCACGCCGAACACGCCGCGTTCGACCGCCGCCTCGGTGTTGTCTGTAACGGCCCGCTTGTAAACTCCCGCGTTTATCACGGCGGACACCGAGTCGGGCGGCAGGTCAACGTCGCGGAAGAAACGTTCCAGCACATCCACACTGCTGATGTCCGCGCGTTCCGACCAGTAGCCGCGCAGCACGCGCTGCACGAAGGGCTCGGCGCAGCCCTGCTCGTCTGCAAACACGCAGCAGCGCAGCGCGCGGCTGTTGCGCAACGGATAGTCGGGGTGGTAGACGATCTTTACGCCCTGCAGCGCCGCCCAGTCCTGCAGGTCCTGCCGGTACCAGTTGACGAATGCCGGGCTCTGCTCCAGCGGACGGCGGCCCTCGATGGTGTCGATCAGGGTCGGCAGGTGTATCGGCATCCAGCGCAGCCGGGCATGGTGGCGGCGTGCGATATCGCCTATGCGCAGCGCCGCCAGATAACACCACGGGCTGTGCACGTCGAACCAGAATGTCAGCGTACGTTCAGGCGGGTCGCCCGCGACGTTGCTTTGCGGCGACAGAAACCGGTGCAGCTGGACAACGCGGCGCGTGTGCTCACCGCGCATGATCAGCTTGCCGTTCTGGTGCGCGGTGACCGCGAAATCGTAACGCGCGCCGTCGATGTCGGTAAGCTCCGCGCGGCAGACCAACTCGCTGCCCAGCGTCGCGGCACTGACGTGTTCGACATTCACGCGCGTGCCCACCGACACCTCACCGCTGCCGTATGCCGGTTGAATGAGCAGATGCGCGGTCGTTTCCAGATACCCGATCGTGGCCGGTGTGGAAATTACGTCCACACCCACGTTACCGATCGACGAGGCCAGATCCCGGGACGTCGGTCGTACCCGGTGCTCCACGGCAGTGCCCCTGGTCAGCTTTTCCATGCAACGGCGCAGCCGGGACCCGTCTTCAGCCGGCGCGTTTGTCGGCGACGATGGTCGCACGGTGCATGCAGCGGTACTCGGGAAGGTAGTCGTTGACCGCATAGTGCTGCGTGCAACGGTTGTCCCACATTGCCAGCGTGCCGGGCTGCCAGCGAAAGCGCACCTGGAAGTCCGGTTGATTGATATGGTCGAGCAGGTAATTGAGCAGCCGCTGGCTGTCATCGCTGGACATGCCGAGCACGTGCGTCGTGAAATGCCGGTTGACATAAAGCAGCGGCCGCCCGGTCACGGGGTGGTGCATCACGATGGGATGCACGGCTGCCCCCATGCTCTGCATGGCTGCATGGATCGCCGCGGTTCCGCCGCGCTCGAAGTACTCGTTCCAGTACGAACCCATCGCATGCACCGCGGACAGGGTGCCGATGTGTGCCTTGACGTCCCGGGGGAGCGCCTCGAACGCCGCGTACATGCTCGCCCACAAGGTATCGCCGCCGGTGGCCGGCACCGCGCGGGCGTACAGGATCGAGGCAAAGGGCGGGTTCTGCTTGAAGGTCAGATCCGCATGCCACACGTCGGTGTTGGGCGGACGGTCGCCGTCGTTCTCCAGCAACACCAGGCGCTCGTGCCCGGGGACGTGCGGATAGACGTGATGCGGGGCGTCGAGCTCACCGAACGATTGCGCGAAAGCCAGCTGATCCTGCGGCTGGATGCTCTGCCCGGGGAGGAAAATCACCAGGTTCTCGATGAGCAGCTCGTAGAGCTGCGCCTGGACCGCGGCGGCGAGCGGCGCGGCCAGGTCCACACCGGTGATCAGCGCGCCGATGTGCGGTGTCAGCTTGTCGACGCGCAGCGAGCCCATTGCGCGCCACTCAGCCGGCCGAAACGTTCAGGAAGTGCTTGCGCCAGCTCTCGCGCAGCTCTGCTTCGGTTGCGCCCAGATCGTAGGCCGGTGAAA
>JAHELT010000054.1 GCA_024644045.1 Chromatiales bacterium
CGAGAGCGCGCGGCGATTCGCCGGATTAGGGTTTGAGCTCCGCGGCCCTGCGATACGCCTGCAGAGCGTCGTCGATACGGTGCAGGTCGCGGTAGACGTTGCCGATGTTGTGGTACGCATCGGCGTGCTCGGGCTGCAGTTCAAGCGCTTTGGTCAGTTTCTCCAGCGCCCGGGCCGGTTGTTTGAGGTCTCGCAGAATCACGCCCAGATTGCACCATGTGTCCGCGTGCTCGGGTGCGATTCTCAGGACTCCTTGATAGGTTTTTTCGGCGGCCTCCAGACGGCCTGTTTCTCTATAGATGTTGCCGAGATTGTTGAGCGCACTGGGTTGCTCGGGGTCCCGCTTCAGTGACGCCTCGATGAGCTCGATCGCACGTGCAACGTCGCCAGCCTGGTAGACAATCAGGCCCAGATAGTGCAACGCGTCAGGGTGCTCCGGCACCAACTCCAGGACGCCTTCGTAGAGCCTTCGCGCGTCTTCCAGGCGACCCTGCTGGTGCAATTGAACCGCCATTGCCACGGCATCGGGCACGCTTATTTTCTGGAACTGCTCGTTCATGCTCGATCCTCGACGGCTCACTGCAATCATTACTGGCGCACGCTCAAACCAATGCTGAACCTCGACGAGTACAGGGTCAAATCATACGCGCAGGTGAATCAGTCTTCCGCCTCGCTCCGGCGTCCGCATCGCGTCCGATCCGGCTGCCCCGCGCGGTTGCGTGGCTGGTCTTTTCTATTATAGTTCGAACGTTGGTCGTGAGCCGTCGACGGAACGAAGGTTAGGCAGCGGCGTGCGAGCATCACGAGGTGAGAGGAGCAACCGGGATTGAACGACGCATTCGATCTTGAAAAGACCCTGCGCGAGGGCGGTGAGCGGCGAATTGCGCTGCTGCGCTATTGCGTCATGTCGTTCAACATGGAGCTGGTGCTGATATTTCTGGCGCGTGAGTACCGTTTGCGTCCCACCCACGCTGCGGCGTTGGCACTGTACGATGTATTCTGTGCCCCGCAGGCCCCCGCCCGTATTCGGTCGCTGGAACTGCTGCCGCCGCGGGATCTGCGCCTCGCCTCCGCAATCGAGCCGCTACGTCGGCAATGGACGCAGCTCCAGCTTCCCCAGCCGCCCGAAGAGCAGGATGTGATAGGCATTACCGTGCCTCACCGGCATCTTTTCGACGCTATGGTGGATGCGCTGCTGAGCGAACCAGCCGGTCGCCTCGCGCAGATCGGCACCGAATTCGATCCGGCATTGACGCCGCATCAGAACCTGCCGGGCGGCCAGTTGAACCAGGCGCAAAAGCATTTCCTGGACAACGTTTGGCGCCCCGTCGTGAAACCGCGGCTCGTTTCAGCCGGATTCTGGCAAATCGCCGATATCGAGTAGACGCTCGCGTTACCGCTGCCACGGCCCAGACAACTCCGCGGGAGGTGTGGCGATCGAGCGGAATCCCGCCAGACGCACCGCATTGCGGTCGCGATAACTCATGAATGCCATCACACCGTGATCGAGCAGCGCCTGTGCGCTGCTTTCGCTCAGGTACACCTCGGCGCAGGGTTTAATTGCCGAGCCGCCCGCCTGCTCGTAGAGGGCCAGCGGCAGGTCGGCAAGGTCGAGCACACTGCCGGGTTGCATCGACCATCCGTCCTCGCCGAACGCAGCGGCGATGAGCTGCGCACAGGCGAACGCAGGATTCACCCACAGAAACGCTTCGTGATCCGGGTCGGGAATCAGCTCGGTGAAGTCAAATGCATCGGTCGGGTCAGTGCCTTTCCCGTACGGCAACCGGCCGACAATGCGAGGCGCCGCCAGCCCAATCCACGCCGCGACGGGACTGCCACGCAGTGCCTGCCAGCGCTGCTGTGCCGCCTCGTCCAATTCCAGCCAGGCGTCGTGGTCCGGCCGCTTCTCCAGGTTATCGCACCCGAACAGGGCCTGATCGGCGCTGGCAACGAAGGGCGCACCCGCATGCGCCGCCAGCAGGCCCAACCCGGCGAGCAGATCCAGATCTGCTTCGGATACAGCAAAGGTAAAATCGCCAACAATCAGTGAATAGGCGTGAGCACCCGGTCCTTCGTTGTCGGTGACGAGCTTGCTGTAGAGCCGGGTGTTTTGCAGTTGCCCGCCAGCGGCAGCGAAATCGTCGTGGATTGCCGGTTTATCGAAATCCAGAATGGTGACCTCGAGCTCGCCCGCTTCGTTCTCGAACACCAGCCAATGCAACGCGCGCCACGCGGCTTCCAGGCGCTGGAAGGCAGGTGCGTGCAGTACGCCTCTGACGTACTCGCCCACCGCCCGATCCACCGACGCGATCAGTTGCCCCTGCTCCTCCCCCACGCCCGGTTCGATATGCGGTGCGACGATATCATGCACGATCTGCCGGAGGTCCTTCTTGAGCGACAGGGCTGCCGACAGATCCTGGGTCACCGGTTGCCCGCCGAGCAGGCGAGACACAGTTGCTGTATCGTCCTCGGACGCCTTGTCGTCGACCGGTTCGTCCTTAAAGGGAGAGTCCCCAAGCAGGCGGGCGGCTTCAGCGGCGTAGCTTGCAGGACTGACCAGCCGTTCGCGGCTCTCGCGTAACGCTGCAACGATTTCGAGATCCCGATACAAGCGGTCCGGATGAAAGTCGTCGAGCGACGTGAATGCCAGCGTCAGCTCGCCCGCGCCCAGCTCACCCAAGTCAACCGCGGCAACGGGACCCAGGCGCTGCATCACCGTGTCGAAATTATCGATATCGATTTTCACCGGCGCTGCGTTGCGTCCCGGTTCGGTTTTCGCGTTGCCGCTGAAATCGCCGAGCACGAGCACACGCAGCGGCTCATTTGCCGGGCGCGCCCGGGCACGCACGCCGGAACCGAGCTGAACATCAAAACTGAATCGCGTTGTCACGGACACCGACCCGGTGGATGACGCAATGGTCACGCTAAGTATACGTCAGTACTGATCCTGTTTTGCCAACCTCAGCTCGGTCTCCGGTGTGATTACAGCAATCGACCATGCGGGATGGCGGGGAATCTGAAATGTAACAGCCCCGCTTCCAGGGTCGTAGCGAAGCGAGGGCGCATCATTCACGTGCTGCTCTCTGCCGGTTTGCTCCGCCACTAGATGGGGTGTGAGCAGTGCGCTACGAAGTTCTGCTACCTCGGTGCCTTGCCCATTCCAGGCCCCGACGATGTCCCAGTCCAGGTCGAAACGCTCGATCAATGCCCGGAGGTTGCGTGGACCGGTAATGAGACTTGCCTGGACCAGCACCCGCCCGTCGCGCTTACGTGCACCATCGATGCGGGGAACCAGCGGCCAGTTGCCCACGGCTTGCGAGATGGCGGTGTCCTGCGCTGGCGGGAGTTCCCGGAAGTCCTTCTCCGGCACGCTCAAGACAGCATAGTTGAGCTTGCCCTGGTAGCACGCATCGAGGGCCGACCTGCGCCACGATGTGTAGTAGGTATGCAGCACCACCGGAATCGCCATGATCGCCAGCGGGGGAGCAAGCATGACTGCCGCGTTGTTCATCGCCGCACCCCACCCGGCCGCGGTGCTTGCAGACAGCAGCGTGCGGCAGTTCCGCGGCGATTGCCGGGGGCCCAGCCGGTTGATGCCGAGCTTGATTCCGGCGAAGCCGGCCAGGCCGACCGGACCGCTGGTCACCAGCGGCCTGACGAACGCGTTTGCTTCCTGAAAACCGTTGGCCACACCGATGCCGGTCGTGGCGACATCGGCGAGCTGTGCCCTGTCGGCCTCGGCTGTCGGGACACTCGAGCACGCACCAAGCCCCATGCCAACTGCGAGCAATGAAAGCGCGCATACGACTGACTCGCGGGCATGTCTTAAGAATGAGCAACTGAAAAAACGAAACCCAGGGTGACTCTGGGTTCGTCGCTTTGCAGCCCTGTTCGCATGAAGCCGGATCGTTCGGAACCCGGCACAGGCACGAAAATACCCGTGTCGCCGGGCATGGTTCGAGTGTATCGCCGTGAAAGCGCCAGGAATAGACATTGCAGAACAGGTTTCGTATTGCAATACCGCGACAGGCACGCAGGACGGGCACGAACCACGCGCGTGCTGAAACGCCTTCGTAATGTGAAGTGAAAAACACGACCTGCCTGCTTATCGGCTCGATCGTTGTGGAGCTTTAGTAGAAGGTGGGATCGATCGATTGGCGCCCGCTCAGAGCAGGCTTGCTTCAGGTTGAGTAGCGTAGCTACTCGTGACGGCTTCTGCTGTCAGGTCGGCCAGACAGTGAGATGGAATCGTTTCGGCTCGAATCGGAGAAGTCGGGGTTGGTCTCCGTGGTACACTACCCAGCAATACCGCGATCAATGGTAATCAATGGGGTCAGAATAAGTCTGACCCCATTGATTACCGAGCAAGGTGACCAGGATCTGAAGTCATCGTGATCACGTATCCCGCACTGCCTGCACTACCGGCGTTTGCTGTGTTGCCAGCCACGTTACCACCGTTTCCGCCGGCTCCGCCCGATCCACCGCCGCCACTACCTGCAAGGCGCGACTGAGTAGTCGTGGTTCCCGCAACGGCACCCGCTCCCCCGGCCACTATTTCCGTTCCGACTACCGGCGCGGTAGGTGATATCATCACCACAACACCGCCGCCGCCGCCGCCGCTTGCGCCAAAGAAACTTCCACTGATGCCACCGTCGGCGCCGCTTACGTCGATGGTGCCGGCCACGTTGTCGACCGAGGTTTGAGATGCGAGAATAACGATGCCACCGCCGCCACCGCCCCCTGTACCTCCTACGGCACCCGTGGCGTTGATACTACCAGTATTGGCGATCGCCCCCCCGCAATACACTTTAAGAAGGCCACCCCCGCGGTTGGCAGTGGTATTCCCACCACCGGCGCCACCACCGGTCTTAAACTGGCCGAAAGAAGCTCTGGTAACGGCTTGCGGTATGGAGCCGCCCCCTTGACCCCCAATTAGGGTTTTCACAACGGCAATGGCATTATTGTCGAACTGACCCGTAGTAGCCGACTTCGGCGTGTCACCAGGGTGGGCGGCCGTGCTAGGTCCACCAGAAGCTGAAATAACCGATGACGCAAAACCCGTGGTTGCGTTTTCAGCACCGCCTAAGACATTTATCGTACCATCGTTGGTGAAAGTCCCGGAACAGCGGATCGTCGTACCGGCCGGTACGGTCAGCGTAACTCCGACCGGAATCAGGAAATCTGCAAAACTAAGATTGGCGGGTAGCTCGCTAGCATTGCTCCAGTTGTCATTCGTGGCATCGATAGTAATATCACCCGCACTACCATCGCCGCGGAAAAAACTCGCGAAGTTGGCGTTGATCTCGTTGGCATCAGTCACCGTGCCGTTTATGAAAACAAACGGAACTGCCATTGCATTCGAGTTCATAAAAATCGAGGTTGCCAGAATTGCGCTGGCGCAAATTTTCATGCAAGTCATTGGTCGTTACTCTCTACAAAACCAGGCTGGGTACCCTGCGTGAACCGGACCCATCACGGGCCGGCCGTCCATTTCTCCAGACCCCAGGCGGCTTCACCCCAGAGCGGCCGGGTGGTCGGGTCAGAGCGATTCGCATCGTCGAGCTCGTCGAGATTCGGCACGCCGTCGCCATCGGTGTCGGTTTCCGCGTAGTCGCCCTGACCGAATTCCAGGTTGGTGCTCCCTGCCCCTACATTGATGGTTTGAGATGCAGTAACCAGCTCGACCGCACCGAAATCCGGATCTTGAAACATGAACACGATTGTGAACGTGCAGTTCCCAACGGCGACACCAGACAGGGTACCGGTGAAGTTTCCGCTGCCATCGTTGATCAGCGCCTGAGGCGCTCCCCCCGCCACACAACTGCTGCTCACGGTTGCGGAAAGCGTGCCGCCAGCCGGAAGTGCGTCCGGCACGATAGAGTCGGGCAATGTCACACTCACGTTGGGCTCGCTAGGATCAGCGTTCGATTGAGAATCCTGTCGACCGCAGGCCGCAACACCGAGCACCACGACCGCGACCAGCAACACACGATGGAGGTCTACACGTTTCATGGTTTGTCGCTCTTCGCTGTCAAGGTTGCCCGTTCATTGCGGCGCAGGCGCTCTGATAACGACATCACCGGTGTTGTCGCCACCTCCACCGCCGCCGCCTCCGCTGGCAACCGCACCTACGGCAAGCACGCCAAGACCTATCCAGAGCCACTTGGTGGCGCCGGAGCCCTCGGACGTGGTCTTCGCCGCGGCCGCCGTGGTTGCCGATGCGGGTGGCGCTTGGGCAGCTGCAGGAGCTGCGGCGGGCGCTTGCGGCGTTTCCGCCGCGGCGGGAGCCGCCCCTGGTTCCGCAACGGCGACAAACAGCGGTGCGAAATCGTAGCCCTCGAGCAGGATGTTCCCAGTGAGGTCCGTTGCCTGAATGTAGTATTCCAGACCCGGCTCGCGAACACCTCTCAGGGTCACCATGTAAATAGAGGTAGTGCCGATGCGCCGCATTGGCGCCCGCTGATAGGCGCTTCGTCCCTTGGTACGGTAGAACAGCAGCACCTGTCCTACGCCAACGTCGTCGGTAACCGTCGAGGAAATTGACAGCGGTTCACCGAGTGGGAGTGCTTCGCTGAGCGGCTGGTGCTTGATGACGGGTGGTGTTACATCTTTGCCCTGCTGTGCCTGGGCAACCGGTAGCAAGGTGATGTAAACCGCCAGCAGAAAGACCAAAGCTTTCTGTGCGCCGCTTTGGTTCATTGAGTCATATCACTTATCTGCTTCGTCGAAACACTTGTAACTGACTCACTCGCAGGTGTCAAGATTAGGTTACCAGCGGATCTTGTCCCACTGCTGACCACCACGCGAGCGCAATGCCAACTTTGCCACTTGCCAGCTTTTCCGCGGCGCCACGGAATTACCGTCGCTGGTCACCAGTTTTCGAATCGTCATCGTGGCGAAAGCCGACTGCTGTGCCTGAAGGTAAGCGAATTCGCTGATCTCTACTTCGATGCGCGCGTAATCTCTGAACAGGAAATTCACGAACTGCCTGCGGCTCGGCGACAACTCGGCAACACGCTCGAGCTCGCGCGCATCGCGGCCCTCGAACGCCGCTTTGAATCGACTGATCATCTGCGACGCAACCTGCAAGTCCGGCCGCCCCGAACCCGTGCCGCTTCGAGAGGATGTTGCTGGTTGCGGCTGAACAGGACGTGGCTCGGCTTCGATTTTCGCGAGTCGTTCGGTCTCTTTTTGCTCTGCCAGTCTGCGTTCGCGTTCAAGTCTGGCCTGACGTTCAGCTTCCTGTCGTTGCTCCGCGAGCCGGCGTTCGCGTTCGAGTCTGGCCTGACGTTCAGCTTCCTGCTGTTGCTCCGCGAGCCGGCGCTGGCGTGCAATGTCCGCCAGGCGTTGTTGTGCTTCTTGCTCCTTCTCCAGTTGTTCGATGAGTTGCTGTTCCTCGCGGGCCAGGTCTGCGGCACGCTGGCGATCCAGGTCCCGCAATGCCAGCTCGCGTTCCGCCATCGCCGTGCGTGCCGCCGCTGCACCGGCGTGGTTCGGGCTCAGGACATCGACGATCTGCAAGTTCCGCTCGGCCTCTGCGAACTGATCATTGCTGGCGTGCGCGTTGGCCGCCGACAGATAGTGGTCGATCAGGCGCGCCATGCCTTGTGTCGCCTGAGTATCATCCGGCGCCAGCCGCAGCGCGCTCTGGTAGCCATCCAGTGCGTTGTCACCGTCCGGCGAAATGAGGCGACCGGCGGCGAAATCGGCGTCGGCCTCGGCGATGTACTGCGCTACCAGGGTGCTCCGTTGCGCACTGCCCGTGTCCTCTGTGGCAGGAGCCGTTGGTGTTGTCGAAACCGTCGCCTCGTCGCCGGAGCGCATCATGAAAAACAAGCTCAGACCCACGACAGCAATGGCACCAACGCCGGCTGCCGCGTACAGCAGCAATCGACGATTCGGTTTGGCCGCTTGAGAAGGGCCGGTCGGCCTCGTGACAGCACGCGTGGTACGTTGCGCCGTGGCACCCGAGCGCGACGTACGCGGGCGCGGCGCGATTACGGTGGCGTCCGGGTCAGTGGGCTCTGCCGGCTCGTCGAGTACGATTCTCGGCGCCTGCAGCTTCCCCTGCAGCATCTCCGCCCAGGTCTCGAGGGTCTGCGGACGCTCCGCGAACCGGAATGCCAATGCGTTATCGATGGCGTTCAGGAAATGCTCGCTGTAACCGTTTTTGATCAACGACCTCACGGGTTTATAGGGATCGAGATCATGATTGATGATTGCGTTGCCTCGCGTCATCGCCTCGATGGGCGTCTGGCCTGTCACAGCGCAGTAGAGCGTGGCGCCCAGCGAGTAGATGTCGGTCCACGGCCCCTGTTTGCCCTCCGCATCCTGGTACTGCTCGAAGGGCGCGTAGCCAAGGGAAACGAGGCTCGTCATGGTCTTGGTCTGTTCGCCCAGTGCATGGCGCGCCGAACCGAAATCCAGCAGCACAGGTGTGTTGTCGTGCTCCCTGAGATAGATGTTGGCGGGCTTGATGTCTCGATGGATAAATCCGGCCTGATGGACCAGTTTCAAACCGTCGAGGACGGGAAGGACGACCGCCAGCAGCTCGGATTCCTCTCTCAGGGACCCCCGCTTGAACAGCACGGAAAGGTCCGACCCGCGTTCGTATTCCATGACCATGTAGGCGGTATTGTTGTGCTCGAAGACACTCAGCACGCGGACGATGTTGGGGTGCTTGAACTGCGCCAGGGTTCGTGCTTCTTTCAAGAACCTGTCCAGGCCCCATTTGTAGATATCGCCCTGTTCACCGGTTCTCGGCTGCACGGTGCTGTCGCCCTCACGCACGGCGAATTCGTTGGGCAGATACTCCTTGACCGCCACCGGTTGACCCAGATTGGTGTCCTGCCCAAGGTAGGTGATACCGAAACCGCCCTGCCCGAGCACGGACTCCAGTTCGTACCAGTGAAGCTTGAAGCCGGCAGGTAGTGCGTCTCGGAGCATGGCGCGGTTCGCAGTGATGCAACTGGTTGATTCGACCGAGCTATTCTAGCGCCGATTGGACGCGTTGAACCACCCGCCCGCCCCCGGTAGTGAGTTTTCCCACGCCTCCACGGCGTGGGGTCGGACCGTCGTTTACCCGAAGGAGCCAGGTACTCGGTGTCGACGATCACCGGGGCCCGCTGGTCAACGTGATCTCCCCGATCTCGAACGAAGACCGCTCGACCCGCATGGTGTCCCCGAGTTGGAAATCGACCTTCGGCGCCGGGATCCTCCGCCTCCGGGGCTGGCAAGGTTTAGATGTCTTGTGTCAAAAGCTCCTGTTTCAAATGTGCCAGTACGCGACGGGGATGCGACGGCGATGATTCGTTGTGAAATCGTCGAGGCGATTCCGGCGCTGAGGGCGCGGCCGGGAGCTGACAAAGGTCACACGAGACCGAAAGACCGGAGCCTGCGGTTACAGGTCCAGCACCGCGTTCAGCACGGGGTCGCGGTTGCTGAAATAGTCGTCAGCGGTCACGTTCACAGGGATGTCCGGTACTATGGCAAGGCGCGTGTCGCCCTGCGCCGCGTACACCCAGTAGATGGTTGGCACTGCGACCCCGAACCCGGAGTTCGGCAGATCGAACGTGAGTGTATCGCCGTAGTTGTTGAGACTGCCGCCGGTGGGTTCGCCGACGAATACCGCACCGGTTTCCGCCTCGAGCCGGGTGACGAAATTGGCCGCGGCGGAAAACGTCACGCGATCGATCAGCACATAAAGCTTACCGGGCTGATCGATCGCATCACTGCTCAGAACATCGAGCAGCTGCTGGAAGGTGAAGGCGTTGCCACCGCCGTTGTGACGCACATCCACAATGACTTTCTGCACGGCGTTTGCAGCAACCGTACTGGCGATCAGGTCGCTGAATGCCTCGATGGTCTGACCGGATCCGGTGCTCGCCACCACCAGGTTGTACTTAATGTACAGCGCGTTGCCGCTATCGATCAGCTGCAGCCAGAAGCTCTCGGAGCGGTTACTCATATACAGAACCCCGGATTGCTCTGGCAGCGCGGTGCTGTTCCCCAGGGTGTTACGATAGATTTCCTTGTCGATCGGGCTCACCAGCAGCGTGCTCGTATTGCCGTCAGCGTCTTCCAGCAAGAACTCGCCCTGCTCAGCATCGGCGACGATTCCCAGCGTTTGCAGCAACTCCGGCACCACATAGTGCAGCGTCCGCTTGAACCTCACGGTTGCAGCGTTGTCGCGCGTGATCAGTGGATCGACGATTGCGTTCACCTGATCAATTGTCATTGCGCCGATCTGCATGACCCGCTTGCCCACGGCGTCCTGGTACGGCGGATTGGCACCGATTACGAACACACCGTCGTCGAACTCGTACAGGCGCAGCGGGTACAGGCGAAATCCGGTAGCCTGAAACATCGGCATCAAAGTGTGCCCGTCCTCGCGCGTCGCCGGCAGGGCGATCAGCCGCTTCAGGCGCACGAAAATCTGGTGCCGGCTGAGCGAGGCCACGTCGTTCTTGAACGCATCGACCGCGGCCTGGTAGTCCGAGCGCGAGAGTGAATGAAACAGATCGGGATGAATGCGTTGCGATTCGCTGGCCAGAAAATCTATGTCCTGCCGCCACTGCTCGGCGCTGCGCGGTTCGCCAGCGCCGCCCCCGCCGCCGCATGCGCTGAGCAGCAGCGCGAGCACCATGCCAGGCAGTGTGTAGGAAGCCGGCCTCATGGCGCCGTTCGATTTTCGCACATCAGGTCACGGTAACGTGGGCGAAACCGTCACCCGTGACCTGATAAGTCACCATGCTTACGCCCGCGACCATGTTCGTTTGACTGCTGCTGCCGTCACCCGAGCAGGTGTTGATCATCGGATTGCCGGGCACCGCCTCGATCGTCACGGAAACTTCACCGATGCATCGGGTGGTCAGAAACGTTGCCCCGGGCGGTACCAGATACACGCCGCTGACAGTGACCACCTCGGTTCTGGTCAGCGCCAGGGTGTCGCCGGGTTGCACGGTCGGCACCGATGAAAAGCCGCCACCGGCGCCGGTGGTGCTGTTCTCGCAGCCCAGAACCGTCAAGAGGCCAAGGCCAAGGCCAAGTAATCTGCCTGGTGACTGCATGGCGGCCCACATCCTCACGTGTCGTTGTTGCCCGCGGTCCGGGCCAGCTTGCGCCCGACGAAGTCGAGCAGCTCGTTCAGTGAAGCGAACCGCCCTGCCTCGCCCGAGGCAATGTGCTCGACACGCCCGGCAAACCGGGCCGCCGCTATATCCGTCTCTTCGGCGAACTGCACCACGAAGGCGCGATCGACGGAGATCGGCGCCGACTCGACAGGCGGTATCCGCATTCACTGACCCCGAAACCTGTATCGATCGGGTGAGTTTAGGCCGCCCGGCCCGCGCGTTACTTAAGCGCTCGATAAGATCTTGATAAGATCGCGGTGAGTTCCGTATCCGTGGTACCCCCGGAAGGCGCAGGCGCCCGCCGTGACCATTCCACGAAAAATCGACTTCGGGTCCTTCCACGTCGATCTCGACGACGCGCGGCTGTGGCGCGGTGGCGACCCCGTGCACCTCACCAACAAGGCGTTCCACGTGCTGCAGGAACTGCTCAGCCGGCCCGGTCAGCTGGTTACGCGCGAGAAGTTGCTGAACACGGTGTGGACGCGTGCTTATGTATCGGATGCGGCGCTCGCGGTATGCGTGAGGGAGCTTCGCCGGGCGCTGCAGGACGATGCCAGGGAGCCGCATTACATCGAGACGGTGCGCGGGCGCGGCTACCGTTTCGTCGCGACCGTGCAGCCCCTAGACACGACGCCGGAAAGCGCCGGCGACGGCAAACCCTTTGAACCCGGATCGCGGGCGCATGCGCAGACCGGGGATGCTCACGGCGCTGATCCTGTCGGCCGCCTCGCCGAGCTGCAGCAGTTGCAGCACTGGTTGCAGCGTGCGCTGGCCCGCCGCCGCCACGTCGGCTTCATCGCGGGCGAGGCCGGCATCGGCAAGACGACCCTGGTCGACACATTCACCGCGCAGGCGGGCGCGCGGACCGATCTGTGGGTCGGCCACGGGCAATGCATTCAGCACTACGGCGCCGGCGAACCCTATCTTCCGATCCTCGAAGCCCTCACGCGGCTCTGCCGCGACCCCGCCGCCGACTCATTGCGCTCGCTGCTGAAGCGCCACGCGCCGAGCTGGGTGCCGCAGATGCCGGCGCTGCTCGATGCGCCCGAGCCCCCGCGCGAGCAACCGCCGGCAGCTACCCGCCAGCGCATGCTGCGCGAGCTGGCCGAGGCGGTCGAGATCATCACCGCGCAGAAACCCCTGCTGCTGGTGCTCGAGGACCTGCAGTGGTGCGACACCTCGACGCTGGAGTGGCTGGCCTACGTCACCCGGCGCCGCGACCCGGCCCGCCTGCTGGTGCTCGCGACCTACCGTCCGGTGGACGTGATCGTACGCGAGCACCCGCTGCGCTCGCTGGTTCAGGACCTGAAGCGGCGCGCGCAGTGCAGTGAGCTGATGCTCGACTACCTGCCGCAAAACAACGTCGCCGACTATCTGCGCCAGCGCGCCGGCGGCGCCACGCCGCCCGACGCGCTGGCGCGCGAGCTGCATCGGCGCACCAACGGCAATCCCCTGTTCATGGTTACCCTGGTCGACACGCTGCTCGGGGATCAGCCGTCGCAGCTTCAGGCCGGTGAGCAGCTCGTGGAAACGCTGCAATCCCTCGCCGCGTCACTGCCCGAGACACTGCGTCAACTGATCGAACAGCAACTCGATCAGTTGAGCCCGCAGGACCTGGCGTTGCTCGAAGCCGCCAGCGTCGCGGGGGCCCATTTTTCTGCCGCCGCGGTTGCGGCCGCGGTGGTCAGCCCGGTGGAGCCGGTCGAGGCGCGGCTCGCCGAGCTGAGCCGCCGCGGTGCGTTCCTGCGCGAGCTCGAGCCGGTCACCTGGCCGGACGGAACGGTGTCCAGCGCTTACGCGTTCGTGCACACACTGTTCGAAGACGCCCTCTATGCGCGGGTCCCAGCGGCGAGACGCAGCCGCCTGCACGCGCATCTGGGTGCGGCGCTGGAAGCCGCCTACCGTGCACAGGCCCCGGTCATCGCAACGGAGCTGGCCATGCATTTCGTCCGCGGCTCGGACCCACAGCGTGCGGTCGATTATCTGCTGCAAGCCGGCGGGAACGCGCTGCAACTGAGCGCCTGCGATGAGGCGATCGGGCACTTCGAGCAGGGCCTCGGGTGCATCCGGACGCTGCCCGAGGATGCACGCCAGACGCGCACGGAATTGCGCCTGCAGAACGGGCTGGCCGCGGCGCTGGTCACAGCCCGGGGCTACGCCTGGCCGGAAACAGGACGAGCGTTCCTGCGCGCCCGTGAACTCTGTGCACTGTTGAAGAACGACGGACAAACCGCGAATGCGCTGTACGGGCTGTGCCTGCACCACCTCGATCGTGGCGCAATCGACGTGTCGCACCAGGTTGCTGAGGAGGCGCTGAGCACGGCTTCCCGCGACGCTCACTCTGCGGCGTTGCCGATCGCGTACCGCCTGCTGGGAACCAGTCAGTTCTTTCTCGGCGAGTTCGACGCGGCGCGAAAAAATCTCGAACGCGCGCTGGCCCTCTATGAGCCGGGGCAGCACCGTCACTTGATGTTCGAGCATGGCACCGATCTGCGGGTCACTATTCTCTGCTGGTTGAATCGCGTCCTGTGCCTGCTTGGTCGACAGGCGCCGGCCGAGGCCTTGAGTGCAGAAGCGCGAAGCTTCGCCAGTGAGCTGTCGCACGCTCACAGCGTCGCCTACGCGCTGCGCGACGCGTGTTTCATTGCGCAGTTCGCCGGCGACGCGGCCGGCGTCAGGCAACACGCCGAAGCCGCGATTGCGCTGGCGCGCGAGCACGGGTTTTCCTACGAGCTGGAAGAAAGCCGCATTTACCTGGGCTGGGCGGTTGCCCGGGACGACGATGCCGGCGAAGGACTCGCGGCGATGCGCCGCGGACTGTCTCACTACCAGGCCAGCGGCTCGCAGTATCAGGTTCCATACTTCCTGACCCTGCTGGCCGACGCGTCCGTAGCCAGCGGAAAAGCCGACGCCGGCCTGGTCTTGCTCGAAGAGGCCCTGGAGCGCGCGGCGGCCACCCGCGAGCACTGGTACACCGCGGAAATTCACCGGCTGCGCGGCCAGGTACTGCACACGCAGGCTTCCGGCCCCACCCCGGCTGCGCACGACGCATTTTGCGAGGCACTCGACACGGCACGCCGACAGCGTGCGCGGGCGTTGGAGCTGCGCGCCGCCACGGCGCTCAGCCGGCTGTGGGTGGAGCAAGGTGAACCGGACAAGGCACACGCTCTGCTCGCACCACTCGTGACCTGGTTCGAGAATGCCGGGGCAACGCCAGACTCAACGCAGGCGGCGCGCTTGCTTGACGAGCTTTGAGAATTCTTCCCGAGCGGCGCAGCCTTCAGCGCGCACGTGCGGCGATCGCCGTCCGGAGGCTGTGCAGCACAGGCAAGACCTTGCCTGCAATACCGTGTAATCTCGGTCTGACCCCACGGACCGAGCATCGACCGAGTTTGCGACTTGACAGGCCACTCAGCCGGATAACCGCGGCGCTTTCAACTGCCAGCCCGCCGCCCGCGGTGATGCATGCGCTGAAGGTCGCCGCGGCGCTCGCACTGGTGGCGTTGCTCGAGCCCGCGGCGGCGGCCGACGCCGGCGCCGATCAGGTGTTCGCGCAGCACAAGGATCAGGTGGTGCAGATCCGGGTCCTCGATGCATCCTCCGGATCGCAGGCCAGCGTGGGTTCCGGGTTCATGGTCAGCGATGCGGGTCACGTGATGACCAATTATCACGTGGTGTCCCAGCTCATTCACAGGCCGGAGCGGTACCGCGCCGAGATCGTGCATGCCGATCATTACAAGAGTCCGCTGACGCTGCTGGACTTCGACGCGATTCACGATCTGGCGCTGGTGCGCACCGACCGCCCGCAGCGCGTGTACTTCCGTTTCCATTCGGCGCCGATAGCCAAGGGCACGCGCATCTACTCGATCGGCAACCCGTGGGACCTCGGCATGACCATCGTCGAGGGCACGCACAGCGGACTGCTCGAGCACACGCTCTACGAGAAGATTCATTTCACTGGATCCCTGAACTCGGGGATGAGCGGCGGTCCCGCGGTCACCGCAGACGGCCGCGTCGTCGGCGTCAATGTGGCGAGTGCCGGCAATCAGCTCAGCTTTCTGGTGCCCGCTGCATTCGCACGCAGACTGCTCCCGCAAGACCCCGCCGACGAGCCCGGGGCAGCGCAGGACTGGCTGATCAGACTTCGCGATCAGCTGCTGCAGCACCAGGAAACCTACCTGAACACGGTGCTCGACAACGACTGGCCGACAACCTCACTGGGTCCTTATCAGGCGCCAGGCGAAATCGCCGCGTTCGTGCGCTGCTGGGGCGACTCGCAACACCGCGACGAATGGTTGTACGAGACGACCTCCCAGCAGTGCTCGTTCGAAGACGGGGTGTACCTGTTCCGCGACCTCCGCTCGGGAACGCTGCGCTTCACCCACACCTACATTGCCTCGGACCAGCTCAACCGCTTCCGGTTCTACGGGCTGTACCAGAGCCGCTTCGCCGAGCTCGGCGGCGACCTGCGTTACCGCAACGCGGAGCAGCTCGGCTCGTTCAGCTGCGTCGACGACATCGTGCGCCAGCCGACCCTGACCATGAAGGCGGTGTTCTGCGTGCGCGGGTACAAGAAGCTGCCCGGTCTGTACGACAGCATCCTCAAGCTGGCCACGCTGGACGGCAATCACCAGGGGCTGCAGTCGACAGCGACTTTGACCGGCGTCAGTTTCGAGAATGCGCAGTCTTTCGGACGGCGTTTCCTGCAGGCTATCGTGGCCCGCCCATGATCACCGTTGAAGTGCTCAATCGCATGGGCAAGGTGCGAGAGCGCTCGCAGCACAACACCTACCCGATCAGCATCGGGCGCGACTACGCGGGCAATCAGATCGCGCTGGACGACGACTATGTATCTCCCCGGCACGTATCGATCGAGCAGGACGAACTGGGACGCGCGGTGATCACCGATCTGGACAGTGACAACGGCATGACCGTGCTGCCCTCCCGCGAGCGGGTTTCGCGCACCGTGATCGAGTCCGAGGGGCTGCTGCGAATCGGCCATACGGTGCTGCGCATCAGAACGCCGGCATTCGTGCTGCCGCCAACCAAGCGCGAAGGGCAGTATTTCACGCAGATCACGCATTCGTTCAACCGGGCCGAGGTGTTCATAGCGATAGTGGCGGTGACCATGGGCTGGCTCTACTTCGGCACGTATTGGAACGATTTCTCCAAACCCGAGTGGGGTGCACTGCTGATGCCGCCGGTGTGGACCCTGGTAGCGGTGGGCGTGTGGGCCGGATGCTGGGCGATGGCGAGCAGGATCAGCCAGCAGACCTTCAGTTTCCGGATTCACTGCTGCATCGCGTGCCTGGCGATACTCGTCGCCGCCCTGCTGGAAGTGGTTTACGGCTACTACGTGTTTGCATTTGCCGCCGGGTGGTCCGGAAACCTGTTCCTGTGGGGCGGCGCGGTGGCCTGGCTGGGCGCGCTGCTGTGGGGGCATCTGCGTTTGTGCACGCTGATGAGCGCCCGCCGGCTCGCCCTGAACGCGGGTCTGGTGGCGGCCTGCGTGGTCGGCCTGATCAGCGTCTCCTGGTACTCCGCTTCGCCGGAGCTCAACGCGCTGGCGAGCTACCACGCGGAACTCAAACCGCCGGTGTTCCAGATTGCCAACAGCGTTTCGGGCGATGCCTTTTTCGATCGCGTGACCGCGTTGCAGCGCGAGGTGGACAAATCGATCACCGATGACTAACGAAGCCCGCGCCGGGCAAGCGCGGGGCTGTTCATCGCGATTCCGCTCAGGTGAAACGCACGCAGTAAACCGGCGGCAGGTGACTGCTGAGGTTGCGCCAGTGCTCCCCCTGATCCTCGCTCAGCCACAATCCACCGGTGGTGCTCCCGAACGCCACGCGTTCGCCGCTCTGATCGACGTCGAGCGCGTGGCGGTAAACGAGATCGTAGGCAGGGTGTTGCGGAAGGCCGTCGCGCAGGACCTCGTAGGTGCGCCCGCCATCGCGCGTTCGGGTGACGACCAGCCGACCACCGACGGGGTAGCGGCGCTCGTCCTTCTCGGCCGGCACGAACCAGGCGGTATCCGGATCGCGGGGGTGCACCGCGACCCCGAAGCCGAAGCGCGAGACCCCGGGTTTCTCGATTTCCTGCCACCGGCGCCCGGCGTCCTCTGAGCGAAACACGCCGTTGTGGTGCTGCGCCCACCAGACGTCGGGCGCGGCCAGACACTGAACCACCCGGTGGGGGTCCTGCATGGTGGGCGCCTCGCGGCGTTCGGGCGGCAGGTAGTCCGCCCACATCCCCGTGGTACGCGGGTGCCAGGAGCCGCCGGCGTCATCGCTGTGCCACACGCCGCCGCAGGACACCGCCACGGTGATCCGCCGGGGATCGCGCGGATCGATCAGGATGGAGTGGATTCCGGGGTAGTCCGCCCCACCCCCGAACCATTGCTTGCGAACGGGATGCTGCCACAGCGCTTCGCTCAACTGCCAGCTCGCGCCGGCGTCGTCCGAGCGAAACAGCCCGCCGGGCATCGTGCCGCACCAGAGCGTCCTGCCGTCGGGGCTCGACTCCAGTGCCCAGATGCGTTTGAGATCCCAGGGCACCGGCTCGTTGCGCATCGGATCGAGGTCCTCGGCGTCCTCGGGCTTCGGCGGGTACTGCGGCGCGCCGACTTCCTCCCAGCTCGCGCCGGCGTCCCGGGAACGGTGCAGCTTGACGCCGAAGTGGCCGTGATCGAGGGCGGCGTACAACCGGTGACCGCCTGCTTCGTGCAACACCATGGTCACCGGATCGCCCAGGAAGCCGGTTTCCTCGAGCTGCCAGTCGCCGGCAGAGTCGGCGCGGGCAGTGAACAACCCCTTGCGGGTTCCGATCAACAGTCGCGTGCTCATCGAAACAGTCCTCGCTGGCCGGCCGTCGTCAGCCTCCGGATAATGCCTGAAAGACGAAAATTTCGCCGTCTTTCTCGACCTCGTCCGACAGCGCCGCACGATCCTGCAACGGGACGCCGTTGACGAATATCACCATATGGTGACGCACCGCGCCCTGATCGTCGAGCACGTAGCCGCGGGCGGCGGGAAAGCGTTCGAAATACTCGGTCAGCGCGGCGGCCACCGTGGCGCCGCCGGTTTCGGCATCCTCGCACGCCGTATGACGATGCAGGTTGGGGGTGAAGCGGATTCGCGGCATGCGCGCAAGGATACGCCCTGCGCCCGCGATTGCGGAAACCCAACGGCGTTAACGCGCCCGGAGCGCGGCGATCCCCGGCGCTAGGCGGCCTCGTTGGGTGAACCGCGGCGCTTTTTCAGCAGCAGGCCGAACTCCCGGCAGGCATCGGTTGCGGTGAAGATCCCGGCGAGCCCGCCCTTACGGGTGACCAGCGCGGAGCCGATGTGCTGCTCGGCCATTTCCAGCAGCACCGCATCGAGCGGCGTGTTCAGGTCCACCGTGTACGAGTCGGACTGATACGCATCGGCGACGGTGAGCTCCCCGGGCGGCGGGTAGTCGAAATCGGGGCCTAGGATCAGCTTGATGTCACGGTCGCTGAGCACGCCGACGAGCTGGTGCCCGTCGATCACCGGCAGATGCCTGACGCGGTGTTCGCGCATCATGGCCTGGGCGTCAGCGAGACTGGATTGCAGGGGCACCGCATAGGGAAAGGGCGTCATCACGCTTTTCACGGCCGGAATCATTGGCATGGCGGTGCACTCCCCTCGCTGACTGGCGCCATGATGCCGCGGCGCGCCGCCGCAGTGCTTGACCAGGATCAAGCGGCCCAGGCGCTGTCCACGTGAGTTTTCCACAGCGCAGGCATGGCGTAGACTGCGGCTGCGGAACGCCGCAAGCGCGGCCGCTCATGTCAAGGAACGACACGGAGAAACCACATGGAACTCGCGAGATCGATCGAGATCGTGCACGCCCTGTCCCAGGGCATCGACCCCCTTACCGGGGAAGCCTTACCGCCCGGTTCACCGTACGACACGCCGGATGTCATTCGCGCGCTGCACACCGTGCTGGACCACGTGAAATCGCCGGCGCGCCAGCGCAAGCTGACGCCCGAGCAGAAGCAGGCGGCGAACCTGGAACGCGGAATGCCGAAGAACGCGGGCATGCCGTGGACCGACGAGTACCGGCGCGTCCTCGCCGATGACTTCCGCAACGGCGAGTCGGTCGACGCACTGGCGCTGCGCTTCGCGCGGACCCGGGGCTCCATCGTCGCCGAGCTGAAGCGCCAGGGACTGATCAGCGTGGAAGAGGCACGCACGCTTCAGGTCAACCACCAGGAGTGACCGGCGTCCGAGCGGGAGGGAGCCGGGCGACTCTCTCCCGCCATGCGTGTCGCAGTTAACGCGTTCCGGTACGACGAGACGCGAACGCCCTAGCGTGCCCGTATCCGGGTGCCCGCGCCGGCCGTGATAAACAGGGCTGTGGCCGGCCCGGCGACGTCCGCGGTGTGCCACACCCCGGGCGCATTGATCGCGTACTGGCCGGCGCTCAGCCGGGTACGAACCTCACGGGCGTCGATCTCCTGAATCAGGGTGATCTCGCCGGCCGTGCAGACGACCACCTCACTGCCTTCGGGGTGCATTTCCCAGCTGTCCCAGGGTGCATCGAAGGTGAACATCGACACCAGGCGCCCTTCTTTGCCGTCGCCGGCGTGGCGCTCGGCATAGTCCTCGTACCAGTCGCGTCCGGTGAATTCGGGCTCGCTCGAGGCGCTGGCGCCGAGGCCGAGATGAACCGGACGCCGTGTCAGATCGTGTGCCATGTAAAACTCCGTGCTCCCTGCACCGGCCGCCGTCCCCGTGCGCGGACCGCCGGCGACCTGACCCAGGTCAAACGCCGGGCCGTTACCCGTGCTTTGATGGTGCCTACTGCCGGGAGTTTAAACGATGGACGGATTTGGATTGCTCGTAGTGGCGGCCATGGTCGCCACCGTTGTCACGCTCGGAATGGGCGTCGTTTCCATGGCGCGGGGCGGCGAGTACGATCGCCAGCACGGCACGCAGCTCATGGGTTGGCGGGTCGCGTTGCAGGGCATCACGCTGCTGTTGCTCGCACTGGCGCTGCTTGCCGCGTACGTCTGAGCCCGGCGGGCCAGCGCGCCTGTCCGGATGCCCTAGACCGCCGCGACTCGACCTGTCGCGGTGCGCCGGGTGTTGTGCACCGCTAGATCGGATATTCCAGGCCTTCAAGGGGTTGATCGGGGGGTGCGCGCCGTGTCGACAAGGACCCGTCGAGAATCCCTTGGTTGTTGAACCGGCCCGACCGGTGGCCGGGATGGCGCTCACCAGCGCCCGATAATGATGCCTATCTTTTCGTCGTGTGCGGGCCCCATGCCGGCGAGCTTGTCGTAGGGCATTCCAATGCGCGGCTTCAGGCTGCGCTGCCAGCGTATCAGGCGGCGCAGCAGATTATCCTGAATCCCGGCGTAATCCGGATCGTCACCCAGGTCGTTCAGCTCCTGCGGATCCTTGTTGAGGTCGAACAGCTGCGGGCGGAACCCGTTGTAGTAGATGTACTTCCAGCGCTCGCCGCGGAGCATCACCGCGCGACATTCGTAGGGCGGTTGAGCGAGCAGCGTACGTGGACCGCGGTCGGAGTAGTCGATTTCGCTGATCGCAAACTCCCGCCAGTCGTGGGGTTTGCGTTTTGAGCGCAGCAGCGGCATCAGCGAGCAGCCTTCTACCCGTTCATGGTTGACGTCGCCGCCGGCGAATTCGACAAAAGTCGGCAGGAGGTCAATAGCCTCGACCATCGCATGACAGGCGCTGCCGCGCGTCTCGTCGGCGGCTGCGTCAGGATTGACGACGATCAACGGAATGCGTGCCGACGGCTCATGAAACAGGTCTTTTTCCCCGAGCCAGTGATCGCCGAGATAGTCGCCGTGATCGCTGGTGAACACGATCATCGTGTTATCGAAAAGTTTTCTCTGCTCCAGATAGGCCAACAGCTGGCCGAGCTGGTCATCGATTTGCCTGACCAGTCCCATGTAGACGGGGACGGCGAGTTTGCGAACGTCGTCGCGGGCAAAGGACTGGCTGTACTCCTGCTGCATGAAGGCCTCGACCACCGGGTGTGGTTTCTCGCGTTCCGCGGCGCCGCGCACGACCGGCTGAATGTCATCAACCCCGTATTGATCATGATAGGGCGCCGGCGCGATCAGCGGCCAGTGCGGCTTGATATAGGATAGATGCAGGCACCAGGGCTGATCGCCTTCCTGCTGTTCGAGGAAATCGACTGCGCGCCGGGTCGTGAACGCCGTTTCCGAATGCACTTCGGCGACGCGCGCAGGAAACCGCGAACTGCGCAACCGCCAGCCCGAGCGAACATTACCCTCCTTGTCCTCACCGCTGTTGGCGTAGTCCTGCCAGGGATTTTTGCCGGCGTAGCCCTGCTGCGTCAGATAGCGGGTATAGCCGTGGTCTTCGGGCAAAAGCGGATCCGGATACAATCCGTCGTGCAGCTCGAAGGGTTCGAAACCGCCGCACGCGGCGGCGCGCGCCCAGGCGGAATCGGGGTCGATGCCGAAGGCCCGCAGCATTTTCGGATCCTTGCGATTGTCGGCCTTGCCGACGAGCGCGCTGCGGTAACCCGGCAGGTAATCGCCGATGGTGTACTCATCGAGGCGGGTGGCGTCCTGGTTGGCCATGACGCCATGGCTCGACATGTAGCGCCCGGTGTAGAAACTGGCGCGCGACGGACCGCAGAGTGGCGCCTGGCAATAGGCGTTGGCAAAGCGCACGCCGCGTTCGGCGAGGTAATCGATGTTTGGCGTGTGCAGTCTCGGATGGCCGTAGCAGGACAGGTAGTCCCAGCGCAGCTGGTCGCACATGATGAAAAGAATGTTGCGCGGCATGACCTCCGCTCCGTTCGTCAATCAATGCTAGCAGATGAAAATCGAAGGCGGTTAGCTTAAGTGCGTTTGGCGGGAGTTGTGCCGGCCGCCAACTCGCCTTTTCGAATCGAATCAACGATCGGCGATAGCTGCCTGGTTGCCTCGTGTTCCTCGGGCGTGCCCGGCAAGACGGGGCACGAAGGCACCGGCAAGCTGCCGGTTTACCGGGCATCGACGATCCCGTTAACCGAGCCGAAGCGTTACCACGGCGCTTCGACGGCGATCCGCGTTCTGAGCCGGCGGAAAGCAGTCGCCCCTTGACTCGTGACGTAACACCGCGCACGTCAGCGTGACCCGCAGCGACGGGTTGCGCTTTCGCCGCCTGCCGATGGTCACTATGCTTGCCGCAGGCGAGACTGGAGCGCAAGCCGGCATGAAACACGACACGCAACTGGTTCACCTGGGCCGCAGGAAAGCCGAGCACGAAGGCACCGTCAACCTGCCGGTTCACCGGGCATCCACGATCCTGTCACCCGACCTGAAGAGTTACCTCGGCCGCTTCGACGGCGATCGGCGTTTCGAGACGGTGACTTACGGTGCCAACGGCACGCAGAACGCCCGGGCGCTGGCGAGCGCGGTGGCGGCAATCGAGGGCGGGCACGGGACCGTGGTCACCGCGTCCGGGCTGTCGGCGGTCACCATGGCGCTGTCCGCGCTGCTCGGGCAGGGTGATCACGTGCTCGTGACCGATTCCGTGTACGGGCCGACCCGGCGGTTCTGCAACGATCTGCTGTCCCGATACGGGATCGAGACTACCTATTACGATCCCGGCATCGGGTCGGCGATCGACACGTTGTTCCGCGACAACACGCGGCTGGTGTATCTCGAGGCGCCCGGGTCGCTGACCTTCGAGATGCAGGACGTCGCCGCCATCGCTGAGGCGGCGCGCAGCCGCGGCATCCTCGTGGCGATGGACAATACCTGGGCAACCCCGCTGTACTTCAAGCCGCTGGCGCACGGCGCCGACGTGTCGATCCAGGCCGGCACCAAGTACCTTGCGGGACACTCCGACCTGGTCATCGGCGTCATCACCAGCGCGAGCGAAACCCTGCACCAGCGAATCGCCGATCACGTCATGACTTTCGGGGACGTAGCCGGTCCTGACGACTGCTATCTCGCGTTGCGCGGCATGCGCACCATGGGGGTCCGGCTGCGGCGGCAGTACGAGTCGGCCTGCCGGATTGCCGCGTGGCTGGCACAGCAGCCGGCGGTCGTACGGGTGCTGTACCCGCCGCTGGAATCCGATCCCGGGCATGCGCTGTGGAAACGCGACTTCGGCGGTGGCGCGAGCCTGTTCGGGGTCGCCTTGCACAGCACGGACCTGGACGCGGTAGCCCGCATGGTCGACGGTCTCGCGTTGTTTCAGATAGGCTCGTCCTGGGGCGGCTTCGAAAGCCTGGTCGCAGTGAACCGGATGCCGCTGCCGCGCGCCGTCATTCCGTGGACGGAAACACCGTTCCTGCTGCGCTTCCACATCGGGCTGGAAGACCCCGACGACCTGATCGAGGATCTGGCTGCGGGGTTGCAGCGCCTGTAGCGGGCGGTAGGCCCCACTCGGTTCACAACGTCGGCGCGGTAATATCGCGGGGGGACGATCACGCCGCAGCGGTCCTGCTTTGCCGGTTACTACGGCAGGCGGCAGTACTCCTGCATGAAAGCTTCGGCAACCACGCGAAGGTCGTCGGTCAGTGCAGCGAGCGCCGGTTCGGCAATAGCTGCCGGCACGCCGCCATAGAAGGCTTCGGCGACAGCGCCGGCGATACACGCCATGGTGTCCGCATCGCCGCCCAGCGACACGGCGTTGCGCACGGCGTCTTCATAGTCTTCCGCTGCCAGGAAGCAGAGCAACGCTTCGGGCACCGAGCCCTGGCACGACACGTCGAACGTGTAGGTTTCGCGGATCTCCTCGAGATCGCGCTGCAGGTCATAGCCGCAGGCCTGCGTGACTGCCTCACGGATGGCTTCCTTGCTGTTGCCCTGGCGCGCCATGAACACGGCCAGGGCCGTCGCCTGCGCGCCCTTGATCCCTTCCGGGTGATTGTGTGTGACCGCCGCACTGGCGGCCGCATGGTGCAGCACGTCCTCCACGGAGTCGGCCGCCCACCCGACGGGGCTGACGCGCATCGCCGAACCGTTTCCCCAGCTGTCGTAGGGCTCGGTGTTCCGATACGCCGCCCAGTGGAAAAACGACGCGCCGAACCCGGCGCCCCGGTGTCTGAAAAAGTAGTCGTGAAAGGTCGGCACGTAGCGCTTGCCGTGCAGCAGGCAATCCGCGACCGCGACGGTCAGGACCGTATCGTCGGTAAATCCGGATCCGGGCGCGAACAGCGTGAAATCCTTGCGCTTGATCGGGTTCGCTTCGTAAACCGATCCGATGATGTCGCCGGCAACCGCCCCCAGCATGGTCCTTTCTCCTGCGCTGTCTGCTGCCGTAGGCGCCCCGGCCCCTACGCCGATCGCCGGCCTGTCAGTAGAGGGACTCCAGTACACAGTTCACCGGCAGTTCACTGACCGAAGCAGTGTTCGGTAGCACGAGCAGACTCGCGACCAGGTGCGCGATGGCTGCCGGCTGAATCATGTCCGACGCGGGAATGGCCTGCACGGTTGCGGTCATGTCGGTCGCCACATAGCCCGGGCAGATGCTGGTGGCCCGGATCCCGTGCTTCCAGCCGGCGTGGCGCAGGGCGTGGTTGAAGGCCGCGGCCGCGTGCTTGCTCATCGCGTAACCGCCGATGCCGGCACTCTTCACGCGTTTTCCGGAGAGCGAGACGATGTTGATCACGCGCCCCGTACCGCAACGCTTCAAGTCCGCGTAGGCCGCCCTGACCAGGCGCAACGGGCCCTTGACGTTGACTTCCCACATCTCGTCGAGCCCCGTTTCGTCGTCGGACTCGATCTCGAAGCTGTTGATGATCCCGGCATTGTTGATGATCGCATCCAGGCGCCCGAACCGCTCGCGGGTCGCCGCCACCCAGCGCGCTGCCGAGTCCGGCACGGTGGCGTCGAACGCATGATTCATCACGCGCTCTTCTGCGCCGCCGTCGAGCGCGCTCAGCGTGGCCGGATCGCGCGCGCCGAGGCTCAGCGAATAGCCGTCCTCGCACAGCCGCTCCGCGATGGCCCGCCCGATCCCGCGGTTGGCCCCTGAAATCATTACTACGCGACCTTCGGTAACCAGCATCGCAGGCGTCCTTTCAGCACTCCGTTGCACAGATAATGAGCCTCGGGCCGGGTGGAAGCAAACACCCGGACCGGCAGCGTCGTCCCGCAAGAATCGGGTGTCGCGACGCGCCCGGAAACGCCATCGTTCGGGGATGAGGGAGGCCGCAATGCAGAACACGACCAACCCGAAGGGTCCAGCCAGATCCTCGCGCACCGCGCAACGCATCGCGCGCCGGGTTGCGGCAGTGGGCTGGAGCCGTGTGGAGGCAGAGCTTGACGCCTTCGGCGTCGGCCGGCTCGGCCCGCTGCTTACGCCCCGGGAATGCGCGGCAGTAGCGGCACTTTACGAGGAGGATGTGCGCTTCCGCAGTCGTATTGCGATGGCGCGGCACGGCTTCGGCCGCGGTGAGTACAAGTACTTCGCCTATCCGCTCCCGGCCGCGATAGAGTCGCTGCGCCGCACCGTGTACCCGCACGCAGCGCGCGTCGCAAACCGGTGGTCGGCTGTGCTCGGCCTCGACTGTTCTTATCCGGCGTCACTCGCCGCCATGCTGCGCCGGTGTCATGACCACGGACAGCGCCGTCCCACGCCGCTGCTGTTGAAGTATGCTGCCGGCGATTTCAACTGCCTGCACCAGGACGTCTACGGGGAGCAGTTGTTTCCCTTGCAGCTGGTGGTTCTGCTCAGCGATCCGGACCGGTTCGACGGCGGCGAGTTCGTGCTCACCGAGCAGCGCCCGCGCATGCAGTCCCGCGTCGAGGTCGTCCCGCTGGCGCAGGGCGAAGCGGCGTTGTTCGCGGTCAATCAGCGGCCGCGCCAGGGTACGCGCGGCTATCATCGCGTGACGCTGCGCCACGGCGTCAGCCGCGTACGCCGCGGCGAGCGGATCGCGCTGGGCGTGATTTTCCACGACGCCGCCTGAGATCGGAGACGCCCTCCGTTTCACGAAAATTTCGCATCCGGGTGACAGGTTCTTCACGCGCTCGGCGTCATGCTTCGTCGATTACAATCAAGACCTTAAAATAACGCGGCTGAGGCTGATCAGGGCGTGCGCGGTAGTTGCGGCGCCTGGCCGCCGGAGTTGAAAGCATGGCTTACGAGCAGGCATTCTCCAAAACGCCGGTGGACGAGATCGTGGTCCGGCAGTTGCCGTCGGGGCGCTGGCTCGCCACCGAGATGCCGGGCGACTATTTCGCCAGATCCGACCGTCTCTTCATGCGCCTGTTCGACTACATCCGCGATAACGATGTCGCGATGACAGTGCCGGTGGAAGGAACCCTGGAGGGGGCCGGGATGCGCTTTTATGCCGGTAACGGTGCGCCGCCCGGGCTGAGCGATACGGGCACGGTACGTATCGTCGATGTGCCCGCAAGGCAGGTTGTCAGCATCGGTGGCAGGGGCTCGTACAACGAAGAAAACCTCGCCGAAGCTCGCGTGCGCCTCACGCAGTGGTTGGCTGAGCAGACTGAATGGGTTGGTGCCGGCGAGCCTTATGGCGTGTTCTGGAGCGGCCCCTTCACACCGTGGTTCGTGAAACGCTTCGAGGTTCACCTGCCGGTGCAGGCTGCGGGCGGCGGCTGAACCGATGGCCGAAGCGAGAGAGCCCCGTTCGGCGCCGGTCTCCGACCCGGCACCTGATGCCGCCGGCCGCCGCACGGCCGTCACACTCGGCTATGCAGGACTCATCCCTTTCGTCGCAGCAGCCGGGTTGAGCTGGTACCCTCCGCTGAGCGCCGTCGCGAGCGCGAGCCTGCTCGCATATGCGGCGGTCATCCTGGCTTTCCTCGGCGCCGTGCACTGGGGCGCTGCTATGCACGCCGGCCGCGGAAGGTCGAGCGCCTGTTACGTCTGGAGCGTGTTGCCGGCGCTCACGGCCTGGCCGCTGCTTCTTGCACCGCCACGCTACGGCCTGCCGCTCATGGCGCTTGCCGTATTCGCCTGGTGGCTGGTGGAACGCCGCCTGATTGCCCGCCTGCTGCCCGCCTGGTATCTGCACCTGCGCGACCCGCTGTCGCTGGTGGTGATTCTCAGCCTGATAGCCGGCTGGCTCGCTGCCTCCCCCTGACGATTCCCCAACAATTTGGGGAGTGTCCCCACTTTGACGAAATCGTGACAGAATGCAGGCGCGGCCCGCGCGCGGACCAGAAACCGAAGGAGAAACCGATGCTGTCTACCACTACCGCCGCCGGCCC
>JAHELT010000214.1 GCA_024644045.1 Chromatiales bacterium
AGGATGATCACCGTGGACGAGCTGCGTGCCGGTGAGCTGCTCGGCGAGATGGCCCTGATGGGCGACCCCACCCGCCGTGAACGGGCCCTTGCCACGGTCGCGTCGGAAACCATCGAGATCGCGCAGCCCGAGTTTCTCGCCCTGATGCGACTGGAGAACGCCAACCTCGCGACGCTCCAGGCGCGCACCAGCAGGCACCTCACGGAAGTGACGCGCATGGAGGTGCGCCCCGAATCCAGCGACATCATGAACTTTCTGATCGGAGAAGGGCTCGGCGAAGCCACAGACACACTGCTCATCGACGAGCAGCTGTGCATCGGCTGCGACAACTGCGAGAAAGCCTGCGCCGAAACACACCAGGGACTTTCCCGGCTCGATCGCGCCGCGGGTAAGAGTTACGCCCACATCCACGTGCCCGTTGCGTGTCGCCACTGCGAGCATCCGCATTGCATGAAGGATTGCCCGCCAAGCGCAATTCAGCGCTCGGCCGACGGCCAGGTTTACATCGATGACACCTGCATAGGCTGCGGAAACTGCCAGACCAACTGCCCCTACGACGTGATCAAGATGAGCTATCAGGCGCCGAAAAAGCCCGGGCTGCTGCAGTGGATGCTGTTCGGTCGCGGTCCGGGACCGGGAGAGCCGGAGGAATTCACCCCGCCCGAGTCCTCACTCAATCAGGGCAAACGTGCCGTGAAGTGCGACGCCTGCGTCGACGATCCGCGAGGTGCCGCCTGCGTCCGGGCATGTCCTACCGGCGCTGCGCAACGGGTCAATCCCGAACAGTTCATCAGATTGCTGGGGTAGCCGGGAGATGTTCGACAATCTGTTGCGGTTTCGTAATTTCCGCTATTTCTGGTGGTTTCTCGTCACCGTCGTCGTCGGCTGCCTGCTTTACGCATCGCACAGCAGCACCGAACCGCCGAACGGCGGCACCTGGCAGGGTTACGTGCTGGGCACGTGGGCGGCCTTGTTGATCGTGCTGCTCGCTCTACTGGGATTTCGCAAACGCAGCTATCGATCGCGGCTCGGGACTACCCAGGGTTGGACGTCCGCCCATGTGTACCTCGGCATCGCGTTGTGGTTCCTGGCCACGCTTCACTGTGCCGCCCAATTCGGCTGGAACGTTCACACTCTCGCTTACGCGCTCATGTGCCTGGTGATCCTGAGCGGCCTGTTCGGGGTCTACACCTACCTGAACTACCCCCGGCGCATGACGGCAAACCGGACCGGCAGCAACCGTTCAGAGCTGTTCGCAGAACTCTACGAGCTCAACCGAGAGGGCGCCGATCTGGCCCGCCACTGCGCGGCCGATATTCAAACCGCCGTGCTCTCGAGCATCGAACGGACCGCCGTCGGCGGCAGCATTCCGGCGCAGCTGACCGGCCGGGACGGCTCGCGATTCGAAACTCTCGAGAACGGCGCGAAACGCAACACCGACCAGGAAGCGGTCATCGAATACGTGTCGTCACGCATTCCAAAAGCCGAAAAACGCGCCGAAGTCGCCTACCTGCAGGATCTGCTGGCCATCCTGTGCCGACGCCAGGCCATCTTGAGACGGCTGCGCCAGGATGTGAGGTTTCAGGGCTGGTTGAAAGCATGGCTTTACGTGCACGTCCCAGTCACGGCCGCAACGGTTGCCGCCCTGGCCGTGCACATCGTTACCACTTTCATCTACTGGTAGAACGCCGTGCAGATCCTCATTCGCGAAGTAACCAAAACCAGCGACGGTCGAAGCGAGTTTCGCGATCGGGAGTTCGATGGCGACGCGTTGACCATCGGCGCGGCACCCGACCAATCCATTCAGGTCATCGGCCACGGTGTCATCGGCCACCATGCAACACTGACGAAGTCCCGCGACGGGCTGAACCTGCGCTGCGAGCGCGGCGCCAAAGTGCAGATCGACGAGGATGCCGAGGTCAGCAGGGCCAGGCTCAGCGTAGGCAACACCATCGATATCGCGGGCAGCCGGCTGACCCTGTTCGACGCGCCAGCAGGCTTTGACGCGGCGCTCACGCTGGAAATCAACACCGACGTCGAAGCCAGCGATTTCGAAGCCGCATTCGTCACCGATCTGGAACAGACCTGGCTCGGCAAACGATCTCCCGCCTGGTGGCTGACCCTCGCCGTCATAGCTCTCGGCCTGCTCATTCCATGGTATCTGCCGCGCGACAGCCTGCCGGAATTCATGAGCGATGCACTGTGGTCCTCGGGGCCGCTCCTGCCAGCGCACTCGGTTGCCATCGGAAACGACTGTCGCGCTTGTCACAAGGAACCGTTCCGGCGGGTACGCGACACCGAATGCGTGAGCTGCCACGCCAGCATGACCGATCATGCCAGCGAGCCTTTGCTCAGCGAGGTCGGACTTGCGGAGATTCGTTGTGCAGCTTGTCATAAAGAGCACAACGAGCCGATTCACATGACCATTACGGCGGATGCTCTGTGTACCGATTGTCACGGAGAGCCCGATTGGAGCCACAACCAGCTGGCCGCGGTGAGCGGTTTCGGGCCGATGGTTCACCCGTCGTTCGCGGTCGATCTGCTCGTTGCCGAGCCGGTGGCGCGGGGCACCGGATTTGTTTACGACTGGAAGCCTCAGACCAGTTTTCTGGACGAGGCGGTGGACCAATCGAACCTCAAGTACCCCCACGACGTTCACCTGGATGTCGACAAGGTTCAGAACCTGTCCACCGGGGAAGCGTTGGACTGCCACGACTGTCACACCCTCAGCCCGGACGACGAGCACTTTGAGACCATCACCATGGAACGCCACTGCCGCTCCTGTCACGACCTGAAGTTCGATCGCCGCGCGCCGGACCGTGAGCTGCCCCACGGGGACCCGGCGGAGGTCGTGTTGACGATGGAGGGGCATTACACACGAATGTATGCAGATCCGAATGCCGGCAAACCCGACAGGGATCGGCGTCGGCTGCCCGGTCGGTCCGTCGATCGGGATCGCTGCACCGACCCGATCCACATCTGCGCACAAAGGCGCACCGCTCAGGAGGCGGAGAACCAGTTCACCAAACGCGGTTGTGTGACCTGTCACGAGGTCACGGTGCACGACAGCGACGATCTGCTGGCCCGCTACCAGGTTGTTCCGGTTCGATTGACGCCGGATTTCTTTGTTGTCGCGGACTTTGATCATCGTGCCCACCTCACTCAGGAAGGCGCGAGCGGCGACGCCGCATGCAGACTCTGTCACGGTGCCGAAGAATCAACAAGCAGTCAGGATGTACTTATGCCGGATGTAGATCAGTGTACGAGCTGTCACAGCGACCATCGCAGCAACCAGCTCATACCGCTACACTGCGTCGACTGCCATGCGTTTCATCCAGACGCGCACTACGCCGGAACCAGTACCGGCAGGGGTCGTTCGGCTATTGTGGCTACACAGCGGAGGCAAGCCGAGTGAACGTGCTGAGAATCAGCGCCTCATGGGTCTGCGCCTTGATGCTGAGCGCGTGCGGTGGCGGCGGCTCAGTCGGCGACCCCGTCGGCACCGATACCACCCCGAACTGCAGCGGCGCCTGCGCCACCGCCACCAGCGCGCTGACGGTTGCGGACGTGCAACTCATCATTGCCCAGGCAGTTGCGGAAGCCAACGCCCAGGGTGCCCGGGCAACCATCGCAGTCGTCGACCGGGTCGGCAACGTGCTGGCCGTGTACCGCATGGGTGATCCCACCTTGCAAACGGTACTGCTCTCCACCACCGCGACCGTCGTCGTCGACGGCGGTCTGGAAGGGATCAGTCTGCCGGTACCCGCGGCGCTGCCGTTCCCCCTGGACGACCAGGCCGCCATAGCCAAGGCGATCACGGGTGCGTATCTGTCCACCGAAGGCAACGCGTTCACCACCCGAACGGCGAATCAGATCGTCCAGGAGAATTTCAACCCCGGCGAAACCAACCAGCCTGCCGGACCGCTGTTCGGCGTCCAGTTCAGCCAGCTGGCCTGCTCGGATTTCACGTCCGGGTTCAACGGCGTTGGACCGGATGCAGGGCCCAAGCAGTCGCCGCTGGGCTTGTCCGCAGATCCCGGCGGGTTGCCGCTGTACAAGGACGGAACCGCCGTTGGCGGTGTGGGCGTGATCACCGACGGTCTTTACAGCATCGACAAGGTCATCAGCGACCTCGACACCGACGTGGACGAGCTCGTGGCCACGGCCGCCTCGTTCAATTTCGCGGCCCCCTTGGACCGCCGTGCCGATCGCATTACCGTGGACGGCAAGGTGTTCCGGTTCTCGGACGTCGAGTTCGCGGACCTGACCAGCGACCCCGCGACGGCACCCGGTTTCGCCTTCCTCACGCCTGCGGACGGCAGCCTCATCGCGGTTGCCGGCTACAGCGACGGCACGGTGAAAGCCGGCACCGCATTCGGCACTCCGACATCGGGCATTCGCCCCGACGGCGGCATCGACTTTCCCGGCCAGGACGCCTTCATCTTCGTGGACAACGCCGACCAGCCCAGGTTTCCGCCCAGCGACGCCACCGACGGCGGCCTGACCGCCGGGGAAGTGCAGACGATTCTTGCCGAGGCGCTGGACGTCGCGCTACGCGCGCGGGCCCAGATCCGCCGCCCGCTGGGAGACAATGCCCGGGTGACCATTTCCGTGGTCGACACCAACGGCGCGATCCTGGGCATGGTTCGAACCCGGGACGCGCCCATTTTCGGTGCAGACGTGTCTCTGCAAAAGGCGCGCACGGCGGCGTTTTTCTCCTCCGCCGGCGCCGCGGCGTTCCTGACCAGTCTGCCGGATGCCCAGTATCCACTCGCGCTCACCCCGCGATCGGTCACCCTGGGCAACTACGTGACCGCCGCGCAGAACTTTCTGGCGGATCCGGCTGCGCTCACCAATGGCGCCTTCGCCTTTTCCGATCGGGCCGGCGGCAACCTGTCCCGACCGACTTTTCCGGACGGCCGGGAAGGCACCCAGAACGGACCGTTCAGCAAACCCGCCGGCGAGTGGAGCGTTTTCTCCAGCGGTCTGCAGCTGGACATGTCCTTGAACGCAATCCTGCAGCACGTCTTCTTTGTCGCCACTAACGGTGTGGTGCCACCCGTCGGTAGCAACTGCGCGGGCATCGCCGGGGACTTTTCCGTCATACCGCCGGTGTTCACGCCGCCTGCGGTGAACGCCCGGGTCGCCAACGGCCTGCAGATTTTCCCGGGCAGCGTTCCGATCTATCGCGGCGGCACGCTGCAGGGCGGGATCGGTGTTTCCGGCGACGGTATCGACCAGGACGACATGATCTCCTTTCTCGGGCTGCACAATGCAGGCGTCGCGTTAGGGGGAGCAATCAACAATGCGCCACCGGCGATTCGGGCCGACAACCTGACCCCCCAAGGTGTGCGCCTGCGCTATGTGCAGTGCCCGCAGGCGCCGTTCGTGGATAGCGCTGAGGAGAACGTGTGCGACAACAAATAGCACCACCGCTACCGGGCGTTCTGATTGTCGTTGCGCTAGCAATCCTGCTCGCCATGTCCGCACCACCCGTAGCCGCCGCCGAGGTCTGCTATCAGGATGACAGCGGGCGCATCGTCAAACGCCGGCGGCCCGGCTTCCGCGAGGTGCCTTGTCCCGGCACCGAGGCGGCGGCCGCCGAATCGGCGCAAGAAGCCCCGGCATCCCGCGAGCGCCGCCTGCCGGGCGCGCGCGAAGACGATCGGCCCACCCGTGCCGTCGCCTCCCGCACACCCAACCCGGTATCCATTGTTCCGCGTCCGGGACTGGAGGACTACGTGGCCCGGGTCCCGGTTCCCGATCGGTGGCGAATCGTCGAAGGCCTGGGATACGAGGACGACTGGTTCAATCCCTACAACCGCAACACGTTGAAAGGCGACCGGCCGGTTGTTGGTGAGTGGTTTTTCAACATGGCGCTGATCTCGGATTCCATCTACGAGGTGCGCGAGGTGCCTACCCCGGTCGGCGGTAACTCCACCGGCGCAGCCGGACAGATTGACGTGTTTGGCTCGGCCGATCAATGGGTCGGGGTGGAAAACCTGCTCATGGAATTCGTCTACCTGAAAGGCGACACGGTGTTCCGTCCCCCCGACTGGGAGTTTCGTTTCACCCCGGCGGTGCAGATCAACCACGTGAAGCTCGACGAGGTCACCGGCGTGAACGTCGATCCGCGGCGCGGTAAATCCCGAACCGACGAGCACATCGGCGTGCAGGCGGCGTTCATCGACAAGCACCTGCGCAATGTCTCGGACCGCTACGATTTCGACAGCCTGCGCATCGGTATTCAGCCTTTCTCCTCGGACTTCCGCGGCTTCCTGTTTCAGGACAATCAGCTGGGCATCCGCCTGTTCGGCAACCGCAGGAACAACATTTTCCAGTACAACCTGGCCTGGTTCCGGCGGCTCGAGAAGGACACCAACAGCGGCCTGAACGACGTCACCAAGGACATCCGCGACGACGACGTCTTCGTGGCCAACCTCTACTGGCAGGACTTCCCGGTGAAGGGCTTCTTCTCCCAGGCCACCGTGCTGCACAACCGCAACACCGAAGACAACCAGTTCTACTTCGACGAAAACCGCTTCATTCAACGTCCCGCCTCACTGGGCCAGGAGCGCCCGCGCGGCTATGACGTCACCTATGTCGGCTACAACGGCGACGGTCACTTCGGGCGCCTGAACCTGACTACCTCGGCGTACTTTGCCTTCGGCGAAACCGACCCGGGCGTTTTCGTCACCGACAAGGTGGATGTGGAAAGCCTGTTCTTCGCCGCCGAGGTCTCCATGGACTTCGACTGGATCCGGCCGCGGCTGTCGTTCCTCTACACCAGCGGTGACGATGATCCCTACGACGATAAGGCAACCGGCTTCGACGCCGTGTTCGAGAATCCGCAGTTTGCCGGTTCGGACACCAGCTACTGGATCCGCCAGGCCGTGCCGCTCATCGGCGGCGGACGGGTGACGCTGTCGGGTCGCAACTCGGTGATCCCGAGTCTGCGGGCGTCGAAGGAAGAAGGTCAGTCGAACTTCACCAACCCCGGCCTGCTGCTGGCCGGCGCCGGGGTGGACATGGATCTGCTGCCGGAGTTGCGCATGTCGTTGAACTGGAATTACCTGCGCTTCGACGAAAC
>JAHELT010000055.1 GCA_024644045.1 Chromatiales bacterium
AACCCCGATCCGAACCTCGGCCCGGATGAGCGCTCTGTCGTGCGTCCGCACCCGTTCCTGCAGGATCCGGCACGCGCAGCAGCCAGGCCGCGAGCGCCGGCAGCAGCAGTATGGCACCCAACATGTTTACCAGAAACATGAAAGTCAACAGGATGCCCATGTCGGCCTGAAACTGCAGCGGCGAAAAAATCCAGGTCGCCACGCCGATCGCCAGGGTGACGCCGGTGAAAATCACCCCGTTGCCCGAAATCTGCAGCGTCTCGTGGTACGCCTCCGAAATCGTGAACCCCTCCTTCAACAGACTCTGGAAACGGCTGTAGATGTAGATGCCGTAGTCCACGCCGATGCCGACGCCCAACGCGACCACCGGCAGTGTGTTCACCTTGAGCCCGATATCCATCACCGCCATCAGCGCGTAGGCCAGCAACGACACCAGGGCCAATGGCAGCACGATACACAGGGTCCCGACCAGCGAGCGGAACGTGAGCATACACAGCACGACGATAGCGGCATAGACGTAGGCCAGTATCGGATACTGCGCCGCGTCCACCGCCTCGTTGGTCGCAGCCATTACACCGATGTTGTTGGCGGCCAGTTGAAAGGATACGTTCTCGGCGGCCTGGTTTTCCCGGAACCCCTTCACCTGACGCACGATCTCGGCGATGGTTTCCGCCTTGTGGTCGGCGGTAAACAGGTACACCGGCATCACGCTGCAGTCATCGTTCAGCAAACCGGTGCTGGTAGGCACATACGCCACGGACTGGACCAGCACTTTTTCATTGCGCGAAAGTACACGCCATTTCGGATTACCCTCGTTCCAGCCGGCGTTGATGAGCTTGGCGATGCTCGCCAGCGAAACCGCCGACTGCACGCCCGGCACATTAAGCATGTGCCATTGAAACTCGTCTATGTTACGCATCACAGCATAGTCGATACAGCCTTCCGGCTTGGTTTCCACGATCACCGACAGTACGTCGACACCGATCGAGAACCGCTCCGTGATCGTACGGGTGTCCTGGTTGTAAGTGGACTCGGGGCGCAGCTCCGGTACGCCGGCGTGCAGATCGCCGATCTTCACGTCGCGCCCCAGCAGCAACCCGACAACCAGCAACGCACCGCCGATGGCAATCGCGACGGCTGCCGGGCCGCGTTTCGCAACCCGCGAGAGGCGCCGCCAGAACGGATCCATACGTGTCGCGCGCGCCTGCAGCTTCTGGCGGTACGCTTCGTCGAGTTTGAGGTACGAGGCGAGCACGGGCAGGAACAACAGGTTGGTCAGAATGATCACCGCGACACCGAGGCTCGCCGTGACGGCCATTTCCTGAATGATGCGGATCTCGATCAGCAGGATGGTCACGAATCCGATCGTATCGCTCGCCAGCGCGATTCCGCCCGGCAACAGCAGGCGCCGGAAGCTCCTGCGCGCCGCGGTCTCGCTGTCGGCGCCCAGAAACACCTCGGCGCGGATCGCGCTCACCATCTGCACGCCGTGACTGACCCCGATCGCAAACACCAGAAACGGCACCAGGATCGACATAGGGTCGATACCGAAACCCAGCAGCGGCAGCAGACCGAGCTGCCACACCACCGCCATCAGCGAGCAGGCCAGGGGCACCAGCGCGATCCGTATCGACTGCGTGTAGAACGAAACCAGCAGCACCGTGATGATGAACGCGATCGCGAAAAACGAGACCACGCGTGCCGCGCCGTCGGCAATGTCACCGATCACCTTGGCGAAGCCGATAATGTGCACGTCCGCCAGCTCGTCGCTGAACTTCGCGCGCAGTTTTTCCTCGAGCTGGTGAGAGACTTCGACCAGATCGAGCTTCTTACCGGTGTTGGGATCGATCTCCAGCAGCTGCGCACTGATGATCGCACCGCTGAAATCGTTCGCTACCAGACGCCCCACGATACCCGCTTTGAGCACGTTCTTGCGCACCTGCGCCAGATCCTCGGGGCTGTTGTTGAACGCGTTGGGGATGACGTTGCCACCGGCGATACCGTCTTCGACGACTTCGGTAAAGCGAGTGTCCGGCGTGAACAGCGAGCTCACCCGCGCGCGATCCACACCCGGCAGAAAAAACACCTCATCGGTTGCCGCCTTGAGCGTGGCGAAGAACCGCGGTGTGTAGATGTCGCCCTCTTTGGCAGTGAGCGCAACCAGGATACGGTTGGCGCCGCCGAACGTGTCGCGGTACTTCACGAACACCTTCATGTACTCGTGCTTCAGCGGCAGCAGCTTGAGAAAACCGGCGTCGACCTGCAGACGCGTCGCCGATACGGCGAGCAGCGCGGTGACAATCACGAACACCGTGAGCACAGCGCGGCGGTGCCCGAACAGCAGCGCTTCCAGGCGCGCGGTCATGGCGCAGCGTCCTTCGGCTGCAATGCATCGAGGCGCAAACGCCTGACACCGGTATCGCTGGTGATCACTACGCTTTGCGCATCCACGGTGATCACTGCCGTGATGCTCTCGCGGCCCGGCAGCTGGAACTCTGCAAAACCGCGCCCGTCCCCGACCAGCACCGCGCCCTCCAGCCCGACGATCAGGATCCGGCCGTCTGGCAGGCGTGCGGCGTCGGTCAGCATGGCCTCGGTGGCGAGCTCGATCGTCTCCCAGTTGTCGCCCGCGTCGGCAGAGCGGTACAGGTTACCGCGCAGTCCGAACACCAGCAGTTCGTCGTCACGGTCGCAAAACGCGCCGAAGAACGATCCCTCGTACGGCGACTCCGGCGTTTCCCAGGGGCCTTCCGCGTTGTCGGCGCGGTAAATGAAGCCGGCTTCCGCAGCTATGAACAGATTGCCGCCAGGCGCTCGCGCGATGTGGTTCAAGTGAAAATCATCCTCCTCGTTGATGGGTGACGGCAGCCAGGTGCTGCCACCGTCTGCGGTGGTGAGAAAATAGCCGTATGCGCCCACGGCCATGCCACGCTGTGCGTCGAACAGGTACACGTCGAGCAGCGGCGCCTCCTCCTCCGCATCCGAATACACCAGTTCCCAGGTTTCCCCCGCATCGGTGCTGCGCAGCACCACCGCATCGTGACCGACCGCGATGCCGGTTCGGGCATCGGCGAAATGCACCGCGGTCAGCGTGCTGCGCGTGGGCACAACAACCTGGCGCCACAGTGCACCGCCATCGTCGGAGAGCAGCACGTGACCGCGCTCGCCCACCGCGACCAGGCGGTTACCGGCGCGCGCGATGTCCAGGAGCAGCGACTTTTCTGCGAGCGGCGCGAGCACCGACTCGGTTTGGGTTGCCGCCGGCGACGGCGAGGCCAGTGCCCCGATCAGGCAGCCGAATGCCACGCCCACCGTCACGGCGCGGCGGATCCGGCCTGGGCGCGGCAACAACACCGACCTTATGGCAGACAGGGGTTATTCGCCGTCTAGCGCCTGCCGAGCTTGCGCAGCGCGCGCGTGGTGTAGTCTTTGGGCGAGCGCTGGATGGAGAAGTCGTAGCTGGCGGGTTCTTCGTTGTCGAGACCAATCGCGAGGTAGCGGCCTGCCTGCAGATCGGTGTGCACCTCCAGTGTGGTCCACAGCGAGGGCAGATCGTAGTAGTTGATCACGTGTCCTTCCGACACCCGCCACAGCTGGTCGCGGTTATCGTACTGGTCGACCAGCAGTACCTGCCAGGAGTCCTCATCGATGTAAAAAGTACGGCGTTTGTAGATATGGCGCGAGCCTTCTTTGAGCGTGGCATCGACCACCCAGACGCGGTGCAGTTCGTAACGCAGGTGCTCCGGATTGATGTGCAAAGGCGTGAGAATGTCCTCGTAGGTCAGCTCACTGCTGTGCAGTTTGTACGAGTTATACGGAACGTAGAACTCCCGCTTGCCGACAAGTTCCCAGTCGTACCGCTCCGGGCTGCCGTTGAACATGTCGAACTGGTCGGACGTGCGCATGCCGTCGGCCGCCGTACCGGGGTTGTCGAAAGCCACGTTCGGGGCGCGGCGCACGCGCCGTTGACCGGGGTTGTACACCCAGGCCTTGCGATGTTCCTTCGCCTGATTCAGGGTCTCGTGGACCAGCAGAATGTTTCCCGCCAGCCGCGGCGGTGCCGCCACCTTCTGGATGAAAAACGCGATGACGTTGTCGAGCTCTTCCTCCTTCACGCCCTCGCGGTTGTACTGGAAGTGAAACTCGTCCTCGAACTTCACCAGGGCATAGCTGCCGCTGCGGGTCGGTGCGGCCTGCGCGATCTTGCGTGCCGCCGACACCGCGCGCCAGCGCAGGATGTGATTCCAGATCACCTGCAGGCCGTTCTCCGGGATCGGGAACGGGACACCTTCGACCGCCCCGGTGACCCCGTTACCGCCCTCCACCAGCTGCGCGGTCGCCGCCACGTCCCGGGTGCGGTCATAAATGCGTTGCGGCATGGAAGCACTGCGCCGCGTGGGATACACGTGCACTCTGAAGCTGTCGGGATAGGTTGAGAACAGCGCCTGGTGGCCGGGGGTCAGCTTGTCCAGATACTGGTCGGCGTTGTCCGCTGAAATGGTGAACAGAATCTCGTCGTCCGGATACGGATCGGTGTGGTGCGTGCCCGGCTCATAGCTGGCGGGCGTCGTGAGAATGCCGCCCTTCCACGCGGGAATGGTGCCGTCCGCGTTGCCGGCTTTTTCGGCGCCCATGGGCGTCAGGTCGGCGCCCAGCCGCGCGATCTGCTCGGGAGCAATCCCAGCGGTAGCGAGCGAGCAACTCAGCGCCAGCAGCAGGCCGAGGATGTAGTTTTTGCGATAAAGCAGCCGTGCACGCATTGCTCGTCCCCTAGAATGAAAATTTCGCGTTGATTGCGACGAAGTCGCGATCGTTGATCAGGTTGTAACGCCCTGCACCACTGAAGGCTGTGTAGCTCAGATCGCCGGACCACTGGTTCTGGTAATCGAGGCCCAGGCCCAGGGTGAGCGCCCGGCGACCCTCAAGGAAATTGCCGCCGGGTCCCGGCGAATTGCCTTTTACGTCCTCCGACCAGGCGATGCGCGGCGACAGATTCGCTGAGCCGAGGGCGTTGTTGTAGGTCAGTCGCGCCAGCAGCCGGTAACCCCAGGAATCCTTGTCGGCGAACGCCGAGGCCGGTTCAAACTGTCCTGCGCCCGGGCCCTGCGTCGAGGCCAGTGTCTCGTTGCCGCTGAGGTAGGTGCCGGGCGATTCCATGCGCAGCTCGTCGGTATTCGGGAAGTCGTGCACGTGCGTGTAGCCGATCTCCCCGACCAGGGCCAGTTGTTCAGCGTTGAGCAGCTGCGAGAACACGCGGGTGCCGGTGAACTGCACCTGCGTCACATCGCGTTTGATGAATCCCGAAATCACCTGATTCGTGCCGTAGTCCTGACCAAAGAACGAATTCACCTGACTGGCATCGAACGCAGGGTTGAACGGCGACAGTGCGGCAAACAGGAGCTCGACATCGTCGACCTGCAGCGGCACGTCGATGCGGTGCGACACCTCGCCCTGAAAGGCGATGCCGCTGGTGCCGAGCTGGGTGTTGAAACTGATGCCGAACAGATCGATGTCTTCCGGGTACTCGATGAAATAGCCGGCCGTGCGGGCATAAGCATCCGTGGCAATGGCATCGACCAGCGCATTGGTACCCGGCGCGACACCCGCATCGGCGTATACGGTCCCGGCCGCCTGCAACCCGGCATTGGTGCCGGTGCGCGCGCTGATGATGGGCAGGCGGCTGTGGTAGCGGATGTAGTAGAAGCCGAGCTCGGTGTCGTTCCAGCTCGGCACGAACACGCGGTACGCGAGACCGAACTGGCCCTCGTCCTCAGGGTCTTTCTGCAGCTCGGGGTCACGCGAAACGCCGAGGAAAGGCCCTTCGGGAACGCCGCCGAAACCGAGCTGCACGCGCGTGCCGCCGTCGCCGGCGAAATCGTTGGTGCTGAAGTAGGAGCCCGGCGGATCGATGACCGTCTCCTCCCAGTCGATCTGGTAGAACACTTCGAAGCCGGTATTGTCGGTCACCTCGAGGGAGGCAGAAAGCATCGGGATCGGCTCCAGGGCCTCGCGCAGCTCTGCGCCCGGGACACGGATCTGACTGACATCCACCGGATTGATGGTGTTGATGCTGTTCTGAATGAACGTGCTCTCGCCCCAGCTCAGCACCTGGTTACCGAGGCGCACTTCGCCGGGCTTGTCGGCGACGTCGAACTGCGACCAGAGGTAGGCATCGAGAAATTTCGCATCGCTCCCCACCAGATCTTTGGCGTCCTGACTCAGCGGGGTCCGGTCGCGCTCGTTTTTCTGGATCTCGTAATCGTAGAACGCCGTGCCGCGCAAAAAAGCGCCCCAGCGATCGTAGTCCAGCTCCAGCTCACTGGTGACCTTGGCGGCGTTGCTGACGAGGCCCTGGTCGAAATTCAGGTTGCCGTCGTCACCGTTGACCGAAAACGCCGTGCCGCCGTTCGGGATACCGATGATCGCCTGGTCGCGATCCACCACGCGCCAGCTCAAGCCATAGGACAGCGTTGTGTCGAAACTGCCGTCGTAGCCTTCATCGCCAAACTCGATCGCCCGGGCATCCACAGCGGCCAGACACAGGAGCGTCGCCGCCAAGGGTAGAAAGCGCGCGCCCCACCCCCGGCCATCGTGGTTATTGGTCATTATCTCTTCCCCCGCTTCATTCCAACCTTGTCGAAATCCCGACAATTCGGGGACACTCCCCAAACTGTTGGGAAATCGTCAGGTTCGCTAACCGAACTCCGGTTTTCGTTTTTCGCAGAACGCCGTCACGCCTTCGGCAAAGTCGTCGCTCTGTGCGCCCTCGACGAACGCATCGCGTTCGAGATCGAGCTGCTCGCCGAGGCCGGCGGCGAGCGAGCCGTTGAGCAATGCTTTGGTTTTCGCATAAGCGGCGGCCGGGCCCCGGGCGAGGGCGCCGGCCAGTTTCGCTGTGGCCTGCTCAAGCTCGCCTTCTGCGACGACACGATTGATCAGCCCGAGCTCGGCCGCGCGCGCAGCATCGAAGCGCTCGCCGAGCAGCGCGATCTCGAACGCCCGTTTCATACCCAGCACGCGCGGCAGAAAGTAGGTCGAGCCGCCGTCCGGGGATGCGCCGATGTGGCAATAGGCAAGCGTGAACTTGCTGCTCTGCGTCGCAATCGCAAGATCGCAGGACAACATCAGACTCATGCCGAAGCCGGCCGCCGCGCCACGCACGCTCGCCAGGACCGGTTTCGGCATCCCGCGGATCGCGTGAATGGTGCCGTGCACGTGCTCGAACATGGCGCGCAGCTCTCGGCCTTTGGTCGCGCGAATTTCAGGCAACTTCTCACGGAAGAACATCAGATCGCCGCCGGCCATGAAATTCTCGCCGGCACCGCTGATCACAACGCAGCGGACCCGTTCATCAGCGGCGACCGCCTGCAAGGCCTCGTGCAACGACTGCGCGAGCTCGTCGTTCAGCGCGTTGAGCACATCCGGACGGTTCAGCGTGACCGTCGCGACGCCTTGCGCGATCTCGGTAAGGACAGACCCTTTGCTCACCATTGCCACCGCTCCGAATCAGGGTGCCGGGTCTTCCACCACAGTGGCAAAGGGCACGCCGGCATTCTGTGGATCGACGTCGAACCCGGTACCGTTGCTGGTGACGTGCGTCGCCATGGCACCCTGCATCACGGTGGTGACGGTGGCGTTGGCCGCCGGGTCGCTGGACGGGTCAGCGATGGAACCGTGGTAGCCAGCGGTGAAGCGCAACAGCGGCCACGGTTCGGCGCTGGCGCTCATGCCGGCGGTCAGCGCTGTGGCTGTCACCTGGTTGAGGCCCATCTCGATGTGCAACGGATCGGTGCCGGCGGTCGGCGAAGGCACGGTACCCGCAGGAGCATCGGTGAAACCGAGTGCGAACGTGCCGACGTTGTTCGGGATAGTCTGATCGGGCAGGTTGGTCACCCCGTCGCCCACCACCTCGAACAGCATCACGCCACGCGTCGCGTTCAGCGTGGTGCCGCCGAATCCGCCCGGTGTGCCGCCGGTCGTTGCATCCGGTCCGGCGTAGTTGAGCGGGTCGGCGCTGTCAACCACGGTCTGCGCCGCCCCCAGGAAGCTCTCGTAATCGGCGCTGCCTTTGGTCAGACCCGCCGCCGCAGCAAGACCGGCTTCGATCTCCGGCCCGAAGGCCGGCGAGCCGTCGAGCAGCTTGGCGATGCCGCCGCCCGGCATGGCCAGCACGGCTGCGCCCGCGGTCGGCTCCAGCGCGAGAAACACCGAACTCACCATCGCGCCGAGCGACCAGCCCACCACGCGCGCCGTCGCGCTGTTGAAATCGGGATTGTTTCCGGCGTTGCCGTCGTAATCCATGTCGTCGATCTGGCTGTAGAGGGTCATCAGGTCGGCGACTGCCTGGCGCAGGTTGTCCCGCGACGTGAGCAGGCTGCTCAGGTTGATGAAATGGCGACCCGACGTGTCGGTAACACTGTCCGGCACCTGGGCAATGATGCTGCCCGCGGCGTCCTGGGTGACATAGTCAACGTCGAACGTGCGTTCCGTGGGCAGCGGAATCATCGCCCCGGCAAGGGCGGCCTCGGCACCCTGGCGCAACGTGCTGTCCGGCGCGAGGCCGTGCAGCGGCAGGTCGATCGCCACAGCGGCGAACCCGGCCGCCGCCAGCGCATCGGCGACCGCCAGCAGGGTGCTGCGACTGGTGGTGATGCCGTGCTGGTAAATGACCACCGGCCAGGGATCGGCACCGCCGTTCGGGCGCGGCGGACAGGCCGGTGCGGTCGGGCAGTCGTCCGAGTTGGGGACGCTGATCAGCAGCGGGATCGTCTGATTGCCGGTTTTCGCCGGGACGTTCGTCATACCGGGAATCACGCCGGTAACGTCCAGCCCGGTCGGTCCTTTCCAGACACTGGTGAGCGGGGCCGTTGGACTGGCCATGGTGGGCGCACTCAGAAAGTACGGCACGGTGAGCGTACCGACGTAGATGTCGGCAAACCCGGCGGTCGGCGGCAACGGCGCGGGCAACAGATCGGCGGTGCTCCCGATCGCCACAGGCACGATGGCGTTGGCGACGTCGACATCGGCATTCACGATCGTTTGCACCCCGTTGGCACCCGCCAGCACCACGCCGATGGACTGGGTCTTGAAAGCCCAGGCGAGTGCGAACTCGTCAGCCAGCCCGGAATTCGGCGCGGGAAAACTATTCAGGGCGTCGTCCTGCAAATTTGTCGCAACCCGCAGGGGCTCGAGCGCCGCTGCCTGTGCGTCCGTGAACGCGGCGAATTTACTGTTGCCGTTGCCGTCGACCAGCGGCCCACGAATCCGCGTCGCATCGTAGATCCGGTCGCTGCTCACCGTCTGCCCGTCGGTCGCGCGCAGCGAGGTTTTGATCCCCACCACATAGCCGGCGTTGTCCTGCAAGGGACGCAGCGGCACGACGGACAGGGTTTTGCCTGTCGGGTCGGTTGAAGCCACGGCCGCGAAAAAATCCATACCGTAGGTCAACTCACCCGTGATCGCGAGGACGACCAGCGTGGCCGGATCGAGAGTGGCGGTGAACACGCGCACCGAGGCGGCGACGGTTGCCGGATCGATCGGCTGGTTGAAGGTAGTGCGCATCGGTGCGATCGTGGAAAACCCGTCCAGCGCGTTGAGCGCGACCTGCGGATCGGACAGATCGGCCGGATCGGCGACCGGGATGTTCAAGGTGCCATCCGTGGTACCGCTGAACAGGACGTTGTTCGGAAACGGAATGACGCTCGCCGACGGGTCGAACAGGGCAACGAACTGCCCGCTCGGTGTGCCCTGAAAACTGACGTCGTCGTTTTTGAAATCGCAAGCGCCGAGCAGCAGAGCACTGCTCGCAAAAAGGAACGCGCGGGTCAGGCTGCGCATGTCGGTACCTCCTCCGACGCAGCGCGTTGATTTTTCTAGCGGGCCGTGCTCACCGGGTGTGGTGCGCCGGACGCCGGGGGATGCGCCACGTGCCTGTACGATACCGAGTTTAGAGCAAACTGCAAGCGCGCGCGCCGCGGCTCCTCAGGCGGCGGCCTCGAAAATCCCTGCTGCGCCCATGCCGGTGCCTACGCACATGGTGACCATGCCGTAGCGCGCTTTGCTGCGCTGCAACCCGTGCACCAGGGTTGCCGTGCGCACCGCCCCGGTGGCGCCCAGTGGATGCCCGAGCGCGATGGCGCCGCCGCAGGGATTGACCCTGTCCTCGTCCAGACCGAGTTCCTTGATCACCGCGAGGCTCTGCGCGGCAAACGCCTCGTTGAGCTCGATCCAGTCGAGCTCCTGCTGTTTCACGCCCGTCTGCTGCAGCACCTTGGGGATCGCCGCGACCGGGCCTATGCCCATCACTTCGGGCGCAACGCCGGCCACCGCATAACCGACGAAGCGTGCCAGCGGTTGCAGGCCGTGCGTCTTGAGCGCACGTTCACTGACCAGCAGCACCGCGGCAGCGCCGTCGCTGGTCTGGGAGCTGTTGCCGGCGGTGACCGTGCCGCGCGCAGCGAACACGCTGCGCAGCTTCGCCAGCGCTTCGGCGGAGGAATCTGCACGCGGCCCCTCGTCCTGTGCAACGTCGCGCTTGTTGATGTCCGTCTCGCCGGTTTCGAGGTTCGCTGCCTTGCGCATCACCGTGTACGGCAACACTTCATCCCCGAATGCGCCCTGCTCGAGCGCCCGCAGGGCTCGCTCGTGGCTGCGCAGTGCAAAGGCATCCTGCTGCTCGCGCGGCACCTGCCAGCGCTCGGCGACTTTCTCCGCGGTGATGCCCATGCCGTAGGCGATGGCCACGTTCTCGTCCTCGAACACGCGCGGGTTGAAGGCAATCTTGTTACCGCCCATCGGAATCAGGCTCATCGACTCCGTTCCGGCGGCGATCATCACGTCAGCCTCTCCCAGGCGAATGCGGTCCGCTGCCTGGGCGACGGCCTGCAGGCCGGAGGCGCAGAAACGGTTCACGGTAACGCCGGGCACGGACTCCGGCAGCCCCGCGAGCAGTAGGCCGATGCGCGCAACATTGTAACCCTGTTCGGCCTCGGGCATCGCGCAGCCGACGATCACGTCCTCGATCGCGTCCGGCGGCAGCGCAGGGAACTTCGCCACCAATCCCTTCAACACATGCGCGAGCAGGTCGTCGGGACGGGTTGTGCTGAACACGCCGCGCGGCGCCTTTCCGACCGGCGTGCGCACGGCGCCGACTATGTAAGCATCCTGTGTCTGTCTGTTCATCGCCAGGGGTCTCCTGCTCGTGGGTGCGCGCCTAGTTGCGCAGCGGCTTGCCGGTCTTCATCGTATGCGCGATTCGCTCGCGCGTCTTCGGGTGCGCGGTCAGCGCGAGAAACGTATCGAGCTCGAGGCGCATGTACCAATCCTGATGCACCGGCGTCCCGGGGTCCAGATCACCGCCGCAGATCACCGCCGCCAGCGCGCTTCCCACGTGGTAGTCGTGCTCGGAGATAAACCCGCCTTCCAGCATGTTCACCATGCGCGCGCGCAGCGACGCCGTCGCACTGGCCCCGGCGACCGGGATGTCGGTGCGCGGCAACGGCGCCCGGTAACCCGCTTCGAACAGCGCGCGCGCCTCGTGGCGTGCGACGTGCAGCAGCTCGTGCGCGTTGAACACAACCTTGTCGGCGCGCCGCAGCAGTCCCATCTCGCGGGCTTCCAGCGCACTGCCGGCCACCTTGGCGAGTGCCAGGGTCTCGAAATGGCGCGCCACGAACGGAAACAGATCGCCCCCCTCGGCCTGGTCCGCCGCGCGCAGGGCCATTTCCTTGCAGCCGCCGGCGCCGGGAATCAGTCCCACACCCGCTTCCACCAGCCCGATGTAGCTTTCCAGCGCCGCCACCGTGCGATCGCAGTGCAGCATGAACTCACAGCCGCCGCCGAACACCATGCCCTGCACGGCCGCTACGGTCGGCACCGGCGAGTGGCGCAGCGCCAGGCTGGTCTGCTGAAACTTCCCGACCATCTCGCGTACCGCATTCGCTTCGCCCGACTCGGCCGAGGCCATCGCCTGCTTCAGATCGGCGCCGGCCGAGAACGGCGGGGTCGGCTGCCACAGGATCAATGCCTGGTAGTCGTCGACCGCGCGTCCCAGCGCCTCGTGAATGCCGTCCAGCACGGCCGAGCTGACGGTGTGCATCCGGGTCTTGAAGCTCAGCACTGCGATGTCGTCGCCTGCGTGCCAGCAGCGTACGGCATCGGTTTCGAAAACCGTGTGCGTTCGGGTGTCGTCGGCCTCGCCCAGCACCCGGTCCGGCGCGGCCTGGCGCCGGTAGACGGGGTGGGAGGATCGCGGTACCTCGCGCGCATGCGCAGCCGACCACGAGCCCCGGGCGCCGTGCACGCCGTCGCGCCCGTCACTGACCCAGTCTGGTAGCGCAGCATCACTCATGGCGGTGCCCGCGCCGATGCGTTGCTGCAGCTGCTCGGCCACTGCCTGCCAGCCCGCCGCCTGCCAGATCTCGAACGGCCCCAGCTGCCAGCCGTATCCCCAGCGCATCGCGAGATCGATGTCCCGCGCGCTGTGGGCGATGTCACCCAGCCAGTACGCGCAGAAATGAAACAGATCGAGGTGAATCGCGAGCAGGAACTCGGCCTGCGGGTGGTCCAACGCAAGCAAGGCGTCGAGCTTGCTCGCCGGATCGCGGTCCTTCAGCACCGCCCGTATCGGGTCCTCGAGCGCCGAGCGCACGCGGCGGTACTCGCCCTTCGCGTAGTCCAGGACGTGCAGTTCCCGGCCCGACTTGCGGTATACGCCGGCGCCCGATTTCTGCCCGAGCGCACCCTGATCGATCAGGCCCTGCAGCCAGTCGGGTATCCGGTAGTGCTCACGCCACGGATCGTCGGCGAGCGTCTCGTGCATCGAGTTGACCACATGCGCAAACGTGTCGAGACCGACCACATCGGCGGTGCGCAGCGTAGCGCTTTTCGGATGTCCGATGCCGGGGCCGGTGAGCTTGTCGACCAGATCCAGCGGCAGACCCAGGCGCTGCGCATGGTGCAGCACGGTGAGCATGGAGAACACGCCCACGCGGTTGCCGATAAAGCTCGGCGTATCCTTGGCGCGCACCACGCCCTTGCCGAGCGTGGTGGTGAAAAACCCTTCCAGCGTGTCCAGCACAGCGCTGTCCGTACCCGGGCCGGGGATCAGCTCCAGCAGATGCATGTAGCGAGGCGGATTGAAAAAGTGCACGCCGCAGAAGCGCTTGCGCAAAGCCGCCGGCAGCGCTTCGCTCAACCTGCCGATCCCCAGACCGGAGGTATTGGAGGCGAACAGACACGCCTCGCTCAGATGGGGCACGACCTGCTCGTATAGCGCCTGCTTCCAGTCCATGCGTTCGGTGATCGCTTCGATGACGAGGTCGCAATCGCGGAGTCGATCCAGATGCTCGCGGTAGTTGAGCGGGGTGAGCGCCGCGCGCGCCGCCCGGTGCGCATACGGCGCAGGCTTCAGCTTCTCCATGCCCTGCACGGCGCGCAGCACGTTACCGTTCGGATCGCCCTCGTCGGCGGGCAGCTCGTACAGCAGCACCGGCACCCCGGCGTTGGCGAAATGGGCGGCGATCTGCGCACCCATGACGCCGGCACCGAGCACAGCGGCGCGCTGAATAGTCCGTTCAAAACGCGGCATAAGGTCCAGTTCCCCGTTGCGTGAGTTCGTGTTGCGCGGCCTCAGGCCGCGCGTTCGGTGATCGCCGAGGACGCTACGGCGGCGAAGTCGTCGACGTCGATGACGCGCCGCGTGGCATCGCGGGCGCTCAGCAGACGCGCCTGCTCGGCCGCATCGATCACGCCGCGCTGCAGCAGATCCTGCAGCCACTCGTCGTAGGGTGTGATGTCGCTGCGCCGCTCGCCGGCCTCGCGCAGGCGTGCCTCGATCGGCTCCGCCGCGAGCACTTCCTGCAGCGCGAACTCGACGCGCCCGGTGATGTCCTCGGGATCGGCGGTGACATAGATCCCGTCGGTAATGCGGTCGCGCGCCTCCGATGGGCTCAGCAGCAGGCGCGCGATGCGGCGCCCGATACGGTCGTTCGGGTAGCGGAACCGGCGGCCGAGCGGAAACACGATGGGGCGCAGAATCTGCCCGAGCACCACGGAAGGGAAGTTGCGCATGATCTCGTCCAGCGCGCCCTGCACCTGGAACAGGCAGAAACGGGCCGACCAGTCGAGCAGCGGCATGTCCTCCTGCGGGCGCCCGGTGTCCTCGAAGCGTTTCAACACGGCGGAGCAGACAAACATGTAGATCAGCGCGTCGGCGAAACGCCCGGACAGTTTCTCCCGGCGCTTCAGCTCGCCGCCGAGAAACAGCAGCGTCAGATCGGCGAGAAACGCGTAGGCCGCGCTCATGCGCGCCAGGCGCCGGTAGTACTTGGAAACGATGCCGCTCACCGGCGCCGGCACCAGGCGCGAGCGCGTGATCCCGTACACCAGCGAGCGCACTGCGTTGGTGAAGGTGAAGCCGAGGTGCTCGAACAGCGCTTTGTCGAACTCGACCAGCGCCTTGTCGGGATCGGCATCGTAGGCGGCCTGGATTTCGCGCAGCAGGTAAGGATGACAACGCATCGCGCCCTGGCCGAATATGATCATGCTGCGGGTCAGGATGTTCGCGCCTTCCACGGTGATGCCGATCGGCAATGCCTGGTAAGCGTTCGCGAGGTAATTGCTCGGGCCCTGGCAGATGCCGCGCCCGCCGTGCACGTCCATGGCGTCGTTCATCACCTGGCGCATGCCCTCGGTGTTGTGGTACTTCACGATCGCCGAGACCACCGAAGGCTTCTCGCCCGCGTCGAGCATCCCCGCGGTCAGCAGACGCGCGGAGTCCATCATGTAGGTGAGACCACCGATACGCGCCAGCGGCTCCTCGATACCCTCGAACCTGCCGATCGGCAGATTGAACTGCTTGCGCACGCGCGCGTAGGCGCCGGTGACCCGGGCGGCGAACTTGCCGCAGGCGGTGCCCATTGCCGGCAGCGAGATGCCGCGGCCCGCCGAAAGCGATTCCATCAGCATGCGCCAGCCCTTGCCCACGCCGTCGGGCCCGCCGATCACCCACTCCAGCGGAATGAACACGTCACGTCCCTGGGTCGGCCCGTTCTGGAAGGTGAAGCCGGTCGGCTGGTGGCGGTTGCCGATGCTCACGCCCTCGGTGCCGGTCGGTACCAGCGCGCAGGTGATGCCGAGGTCTTCGCCGCCCCCCAGCAGCCCGTCCGGATCACGCGCTTTGAAGGCCAGGCCGAGCAGCGTCGCAACCGGTGCCAGCGTGATGTAGCGCTTTTCCCAGCTGGTGCGGAAACCGAGCACTTCCTCGCCGTTGTGGAGTCCCTTGCACACGATACCCTGATCCGGCATCGCGCCGGCATCCGACCCGGACCAGGGGCCGGTCAGGCCGAAGCACGGAATCTCCTCGCCGTTCGCCAGGCGCGGCAGGTAGTAGTCCTTCTGCGCGTCGGTGCCGTAGTGATACAACAGCTCGGCGGGACCCAGCGAATTGGGCACCATCACCGTGCACGCGGCGGTCCCGCTGCGGCTGGCGATCTTGATGATCACGCTGGAGTGCGCGAGCGCCGAAAACCCGAGCCCGCCGTATTCCTTCGGAATGATCATGCCGAAAAAGCCGCGCTGCTTGAGAAACGCCCAGACGTGCTCGGGCAGATCGACCAGCTCGCGCGTGATCTGCCAGTCGTCGAGCATGGCACACAGCTGTTCCACGGGTCCGTCCAGGAACGCGCGCTCCTCGTCCGTCAGCCGGGGCGCGCGCATCTGCAGCAACTGCTCCCACTCGGGATCGCCGCCGAAGAGTTCCGCCTCCCAGCCGACCGTGCCGGCCTCGATCGCCACGCGCTCGGTCTCGGACATCTCCGGCAGCACCGCCTTGATGCGCTGCAACACCGGCACGCTGATCAGCTTTCGCCGGAGGGGCGCCAGGTTGAGCACCCCGGCGACCGCCACGAACAGGCTCCACACGACATACATTGCCATGCCGCTCAGCGCACCGGTCAGGGTCGCAAGGACCAGCAACGCACCCAGCGCCCCGGTCCATACCACGAAGCGCCCGCGCAGCCGCGCGACCGCGACCAGGCCGAGGGCTAACGCGGCAATCCATAAAAAAGCAGTCATACGTTTACTCCTGAAACCGGGCTTGCGCGACGCCGGTCCGAGGCACCGGCTTCGTCGACCGGCGCCCGCATCCCGGCCTCGATGAATGTCACCAGTCGCGGCAGCACCGCCTCGTCGCCGCTTTGCGCGCTGAAGCGCGAGCTGGCAATCAGGCGCATGATATCCGCACCGGCCATGAGGTAGGCCAGCAGGCCGACCATGAAATGCATGCGCCAGTAGAGGTCGTCCGGCGGCAGCTCCGGCAATGTCTGCGCGAACGCGGGTTTGAACCGTTCGCTGACCTCCTCGTAACGCTGGCGCAGGCTGTCGTGCACCGCGCCGGCGCGCTCCGTCAGCGAGCGGCCCAGCAACCGCACGAACCGCTGCCCGCCGAGCGTACGATCATGGCTGAGTTCCAGGGCGGGCGCCACGAACGCGCGAATCAGAGCGTCGAGCGGCACGGGCTGCTCGCCGTGACGCGTCTGCAGCTCCGCCAGCGCATCCAGACGCGTCTGGTTCATGGGTTCCACGCGGCGCGCGAAAACCGCATCGATCAGCGCCTCTTTCGAGCCGAAGTGGTAGTTGACGGCCGCCAGATTCACCTGTGCCGCGGCGGTGATGGCGCGCAGCGACGTCGCGTCGAACCCGTACTCGGCGAACAGTTCCTCAGCGGTGTCGAGGATCTTTTCTTTGGTGCCGCGTCGCATCGCCTGCGCACTTTAATTCAAACGTTCGTTTGAATCAAGCGGATGACGCTTTGGTAACCGGGGGACTGTCCCCCTCCCGAGGCACGTGAGATCGATGCGCCAGCACCTGGGCCAGACGGGCAGTCTCCACGGTGCGGTCAACGGGCACTGTCCCCGTTCCGGCCAATATGTGGTCCGTTCTCCAAGGCACGGGCGCGCTTGGCGAGCGTGCTTGTTCCGCAGCTCGATGGCGGCTGCGCCGCCGCCCCTTATCCCAACCCTTCTCCCGCAGGGGAGAAGGGCTCTATTATCCCCCTCTCCCGCCGGGAGAGGGGTTGGGGGCGAGGGGACCGAGGGTCAGGAATCAGCTCAGAACTGAAACACCAGGTTCGCCGAGAGCACGTTCACCGCATCGCCATCGAGCTCGTAGCGTTCGGCCTCGACGCGAATCGGCAGGATCGGCAGATCGATACCCAGCGCCACCATCGGGTCGGCTCCATCCTTGTCCGCGTTAACCGTCGAGCCGTTCACCGCCGCCTCGACCTGGCCTTCCCAGACGTACACACCCGCCTTGCCAACGATCGAGAACAGAAACAGGTTCAGCCGCAGAACACCGGCGGCGTACACCCCGGAGGCGGAAACCGGGTGCAGTCGGGTCACGTCGCTCGTAAACTGCTGAGCATTCGACGGGGTGGCGCTGATGGTGGAGTCGAACTTGCCGAGATCGCTGTAGCCGACTTCCGCACCGAAGTTATTGGTGAAGTAGTAACCCACGAACACCTTCCCGGCCTGACTTTCCTCGTCGAAGTTGACGCTGATCCCGGTGGCGTTACCCGCCGCCGTCAGCTCGCTCTGCAACTGAGCCTGATCGCTATCGGATTGCGAGAGCCCGCCGCCAAGGCCGACGTACAGTCCCGGCCCGCTGGGCCCTTCGTCCTGTTCCGGCTCGGCCGTCGCCTCCTCGGGCTGCTTCTGCGCCTGCTCCTCGGCGGTCGCGGCGGCGGCTGCCGCCGGCTGCGGCGTTTCCACCGCCGCGGTCTGGTCGGCCGAGAAATCGAGGCTGAAATCACCCAGCAGATCGCCGCCGAACACGCGAAAGGCCGCGAAATCGGCGAGCACCGCCGGCGTGAAGGCGGTGATTGCCGCAGCGCCGCCGTCGAAGGTGACCAGCTGCTTCTCGTCGAGCAGGAACTCGGCGGCCTCGCTCTGCGCACCGTCCTCGGACACCTGGAAAGCATTGCCGAGGGTCTGCACGTTCAACTGGCCCTCATCCAGCGCCAGGGCCGTCTGATCGGCCTCGTAGGAGATGAACTCGGTCCCGCGAATGCCGATCAAGGCCACCGTGTTCTGCACCCGCCGCTCGTCGGCCGCGCCGACGATCTTCTTGAAAGCAAAGAACGCCTTGCCGGCGAGGTGGACGAACCAGTTCGGCGTCTTCACCTGCAGCCGGCTGTCCGGGTCCAGCACGGTGATGCTGCCGTTGTTGAACCGCACCACGGCCATGCCGTCGGGCCCGGTGGCGATCGTCTGTGTTTCTCGCACCACGTTCCCGGCCGCATCGAGGTCGATCGCCTCGCCCCGCGCGCTGGTTACCGAGACCTGCCCGTCACTCTTGACGATACGACCTTCGAACGATGCCGCCTGCAGCACCCCGGCCAGACTCAGGCACAGCAGACCGAGCAGCCATGCCGCGGGATTGGGAGTTGCTCTGTTTCGCATTGGACGTCTCCTGACGCTGGTTATCTCCTGATTCTGAGTCGACGCAGCCATCCAGCCACGCCGGCAAACTGCGCAACGGGATCGTTGGCACCCTCCCGGGCGGCCGCGAAGTTACCCGCTCGATCGTCGGCGCTGTCGGCTGAGCGCTGGGTCAGTCCGGTCGGCTGACCCGCGTTGACCTGGAACTTCGTATCCAGCGTCTGTGCCGTTACGCCCGGTCGCGGCCAGAGAGGCGGCAGCGGCGATCGAGCGCGGCGATTGCCCCAACCGGCAACCACATTCCGATGTTCACTGCTGTTATTGTAGAAGGACACGGCCCCCTAGTCGTTTTCGAAAGGCTGCAATCTCCGCGCCAGTTACGTCGGGATCAGATCGGCGGTCGCTGCAGACGGTTCAGCAACGCCTGGGCAGGCGTTCGTGGCGGAAACCCCGGCGCACCGCAGCAAAGCGATTCCGCACCGCGTCGGGGGCGTAAAACGCGTTGTTGTCGAGCGCCGCCAAGCTGTGCCGGTCGAGGCGGTCCGGTTCATGCGGCAGCTTGCAGCGCCTCGCCCCAGCCGCCGGGCAGCAGCGCCCGGTAGTTCTCGCTCACCGGTGCTCCAGCGCCGCTAGGTCGGGATCTCCGCGCCGCCCGCTTGATCGCCGCCGTCGAGCCGCGAGACGAAATTCTCGTACTTGCCGTCGGGTTTGCGCGGAATGTCCGCCAGGTAGTTGAACTCGATGTGGAACGGGTAGTTGAGCGATTTGTGCAGCCGGGCGCGCAGCAGCGCCTGCTGCTCACCGGTCAGCGGCTCGGGCATCACCAGGTTCACGCAAACGCGATCGATGTGGGTCTGCACCAGCTGCAGCTGGCGTATCTCGGCGATCTCCGACCAGCTGCGCATCGGGAAGCTCGGCCAGTAGGTTTTGCCCTCCGGCGTACGCAGTATGTTGCGCACGCGTCCGAAAACGCGCTCGAGCACCGGCAGTCCGCGACCGTCCGCCAGCGGTTTGCCGACCTGTGCATAGTCCTTCAGCTCGTAGCGCAGCAGCGGCATCGCGAAATTGTGCAGCGGTGTGACGATGACCCGGCCGGTCTCGCCGGGCGCGCACGGCCGGCCCGAGGCATCGAGCACCTCGACGAGCATGGTCTCGGCCTGCACGTAGTAGGCATTGGAGAAGGGCGCCTGAAGCGCGAGCGTGCCGACTTCCTGGGCCCCGTAGCTGGCGGTCACCTTGACGCCGAAGGCGGCGCGCACGAGCGCGCGCAGCTCGTCGGAAACGACTTCCCCGTAGCAGCGAATCTCGCGCAGGTCGGCCAGCGTCGCGCCCGACTGCTGCGCGTGCTGCGCGAGCGCACGCAGGTTCGACGGCAAAGTGTTCAGGTACCCGGGGCGCTCCTTGCGCAGCCAGTCGAGCTGCTCGGGAATCGGCACGCTGCTGTCGAGCATCGCCGAGGGTCCGGTCTCGAACACCTGTCTCGCCGGTTTGCCCCAGGTCGGCATGCGGCTTTCGCGCGCGCCGCGCAAGCGGTCGGGGCGCAATCCGACCAGCTTCAGCGTCGTATCGCGCTGCTGCCACAGGTGCTCGCGCAAGGTGCTGGCCTGCCACAGAAAGTTCGTCAACTCGGTGCCGCGCGTGTGCACGGGTGTGCCGGACGAGCCGGAGGAGTACAGGTGCACAACCCGGCCGTGATCTTGCGGCACCGGGGTGGCGCAGAAATCGCTGCCGGTCTCCTGCAGGTCGGCGCGCGTCAGAATCGGAATGGACGACCAGGTCTCCTCGTTCAGCCGCGTCCCCGGGGTGTAGCCGGCAGCGGCCAGGCGATCCCGGTAGCCGATGGTGTTGCGCCAGGCATGCCCGAGCAGCTCGCCCAGCTGCTCGAACTGCGCGTCGCGAATGCGTTGCGGGGACCACCACTGGGTCGCGTCCAGATACTTGAGCAGCGCAGCGAGCTCCGCGGGGCGTAGTCGCGCGACCCGCGGCCAGAGGATACTGCTGAGTGAACCGGTGTGGGTTTCGGACGAGTGCTGCTGCACGGGCGACGTCGCTACGCCAGTACCGGCCGATGGCCGCGATTCGAATCTTCAACCGGGCGCGCGCGCGAGGCGCGCACCGCCACTACCCCTTCGTCCGACGCCGTCGCCGGTAGTGGTGCAACAGCAACGCAAGCGAGGTGGCCAGCCAGAGGTCCATTACCGCGGCCTGGGATTGTTCGCCGTCCTTCCAGTGCTGGAGTCTCCTTGCTTGATCCGCAGGGGGTTGCACTATCGCCGCACCCGGGGAACCGTCCGCGAGCGCGGGCGGCGGTGCAAAGCCCAGCAACAAAATGAGCACGCCCGACCGGACCAGGCGCAATGCGCTTGGCATCATATCCTCCTCCGTTCCGCCCGGCCAGGCCGTTTGGCGCGACGCTCGCCACGTCGTTTCTCATTGTTTGCCGCGCGCCGCGCAAAGCACAGGCGATCGCTCGGCCCGATCGCCACACCCATGATTCCACCAAGCGCGGATGAGTACAATCGAAAACGTGGCTGATTCGGCAGACTTTACACCGGCGCGGGCTGCGCAAAGGGCACCCTGGACGCGTCGGCGCGTGTGTGTTGCGCTGTCCAACAAACACGTCATAATCAGGCGCCTGCGACGCCGCCCCCGGTCGTTGCTACTCGCCGTTTAAGGACGCTGCATGGCCTTCCAACACATCAAACTGCCCACCGACGGGCAGCTGATAACGGTAGAGAACGACCACCTGGCGGTAGCCGACAATCCCATCGTGGGGTTCATCGAAGGCGACGGCATAGGCCCCGACATCACACGGGCCTGCCTGCGCGTATGGGACGCGGCGGTCGCCCACGCCTACAACGAAAGCCGGAAAGTGCACTGGTGCGAGGTTTACGCCGGGGAGAAGGCCGCTGCTATCTATGACGGTGACTATTTTCCACAGGAAACCATCGACGCGCTGCAGCATCTGATGGTGTCCATCAAAGGACCCCTCACCACGCCGGTGGGCGGCGGCTTCCGTTCCCTGAACGTGGCGATTCGCCAGGAACTCGACCTGTACGCGTGCGTGCGCCCGGTGCGCTACTACACCGGCGTGCCCTCACCGCTGCGCAACCCCGAGAACGTCGACGTGGTGATCTTTCGCGAGAACACCGAAGACGTGTACTCCGGTATCGAGTTCGAATCGGGCACCCCGGAAATGCGCAAGGTGGAGAAGTTCCTGCGCGAGGAGATGGGCGCCCGCATGTTCGAGGACAGCGGCATCGGTATCAAACCGATCAGCCCGTTCGGTTCCAAGCGCCTGATCCGCAAAGCGATACGCTACGCCATCGACAACGAGCGCGAAAGCGTCACGCTGGTGCACAAGGGCAACATCATGAAGTACACCGAGGGGGCCTTCCGCAACTGGGGATACGAACTGGTGCGGGACGAGTTCAAGGACCAGGTGATCACCGAGGAGGCGCTGTACAGTAAGTTCGGCGGCAAGCAGCCGGAAGGTAAAATCGTCATCAAGGACCGCATCGCCGACATCATCTTTCAGCTTATGCTGCTGCGCCCCGCCGAGTTCGACGTCCTGGCGACCATGAACCTCAACGGCGACTACCTCTCGGACGCGGTCGCTGCCGAAGTCGGCGGCGTCGGGATCGCGCCGGGCGCCAACATGGCCGATCACGTCGCCGTGTTCGAGGCGACCCACGGCACTGCGCCCAAGTACGCCAACCAGGACAAGGTGAATCCGGGGTCACTGCTGTTCAGCGGCGTGATGCTGCTGGAGTACATCGGCTGGAAGGAGGCCGCGCAGATGATCACCGCGGCCTATACCAAGGTGATCGGCAAGAAGGTCGTCACCTACGACTTCGCGCGCCAGATGGACGGTGCTACCGAAGTGTCGACGAGCAAGTTCGCCGACGCGCTGATCGAGGAGATCGCCGAGGCCGGCGCGGAGCTGCGTAAACTGGAGATCGACCGCGACCGCCAGCGCGAGGAAGCGCGCAAAGCGCGCGAGCAGCGGCGCATGTCGCAGCCGCTCGAGGAAATGCTCGCATCCGGGCGCCGACCCCACACGGTAGGACACCTGATGCGCCGGCGTAATCTGATCTGCAGCGCGGACGACACGGTCGCCGGCGCGACCCGCATGCTGCGCCAGGAAGGCGGCAGCAGTCTGCTGGTGGCACCCGGCGCGGACGATGAATGGGGAATTCTCACTCAGACCGACATACTGAAGCGCATCATCGTCCCAGACAAATCCCCGGCGCACACCAAAGTATCCGAGGTCTGCACCAAGCCGCTGAAAACGCTGCCGATCGAAACCTCGTTGCGCGAATGCGCCAGGTTCCTGGTCGAAAACAACATCCGCCGGGTGGTGGTCATGAGCCAGAACGAACCGGTCGGCATTGTCAGCGATACCGACCTGTTCGACGCGGTCGACGAGTTCGGCTGGGGCCACGAGTGACCGTGGGATCGAACCCGGAAACCGGTTGCAACGCGATCGACCAACGCTGGGCGGTGCGGGGGTGTGCCGCCATGCGCAACAGCGATAACCGTAAGGTTGAATCATGCAGCAAGTCGGAGATCGCTCTTGCGACGCAACGCGCCGGGAAAGTATTTGGGAACACTTTTTCAGCAACCTGCTAGAATCGGGCGCTCACTCCTAACCCGTGCACCCGCTTGACTATGGAAGAACATTACGCCGCCATCATTGAGAAGCTGGGCGAGGACCTGTCGCGCGAAGGCTTACGGGATACGCCGCGACGCGCCGCCAAGGCAATGGAGTTCCTGACGCGGGGCTACCGGCAGTCGCTGCATGAGCTCGTCAACAACGCGGTATTCGAATCCGACACCGACGAAATGGTCATCGTCAAGGACATCGAGCTGTACTCATTGTGCGAGCATCACCTGCTGCCCTTCATCGGCAAATGCCATGTCGCCTACTTTCCGCGCGGCAAGGTACTGGGTCTATCCAAGATCGCGCGTATCGTCGATATGTATGCGCGACGTCTGCAGATTCAGGAGTCGCTCACCAAGCAGATTGCCGAGTCGATCCGTAACATCACGGGCGCGGCGGGCGTGGGCGTGGTCATCGAGGCGCAACACCTGTGCATGATGATGCGCGGCGTGGAGAAACAGAACTCGGTAATGACGACATCGGTGATGCTCGGCTATCTACGCCAGAACACCGATTCGCGGAACGAGTTCTTGAACCTGATAAGAACCCGGCTCTAGCAGCGCCGAAAGCGCATACGGAAATACTTTTTCAGCGACCTGCGAATGTCGCGCGCACGGCGCCGCCGGGTTAACGCGTATCCGGACAGATCGGATTGAGCACGCAATCCGTGTAGGTTGGCGGTTGCTCCTCGGGGTTTTCGGGCCGCAGCTGCTCGCGCAGGCCGTCCATGCGCCGGCGTTCCAGCACCGCCGTCAGCCGGTCACATTCGGCGTCGCGTACATGCAGCTCATCCATCGCCGCCGAACGTACATCGCGCGAGGTGTTCCCGTGCACTACGATATCGCACAGAACGGCGTCGCTGAGCTCGGGCACTTCACTCGGTTGCATTGAACAGGCGCTCAGTACGCACACCGCCAGGCCGGCCCAGCCGCTGAGCACCGCGCGATTCACCCGACTCACTGATGAAGCCGCTGCGGGGTTCGCATGTCGTTCGGTGGCAACGGGTGTTCTCCTGTGCGCCGCCAGCGCAAGCAAAAAATCCGGGCCCGGCGCAAATCCAGCCTGCGCCGGCACTCGCCATTCAGTCACCGTGTGGTGCAGCCGCCACGCCCCAGGGCAGGTCCGCCGCGCGGACTTCGCTGCCGGGCCGGTACCAGGCCAGCCGCTCGTGCAACTGCACAACTTCGCCAATAATAATGAGTGTGGGCGCCTTTACGTTGTTCTGCTTCACAACTCCGGGAAGCGACTTCAGGGTAGCGACCAACACCCGTTGCTCGGCCGTCGTTCCCTGTTGCACGAGGGCGGCCGGCGTGTCCGCGGCACGGCCGTGCGCAATCAGCTGCTCGCAGATGATATCCACGCCGTGCAACCCCATGTAGATGACGACCGTTTGATTGGGCTGCGCGAGGCTGGTGAAGTTCAGATCGACCGTGCCGTCCTTGAGGTGACCGGTGACGAACAGGCACGCCTGCGAGTAGTCCCGGTGTGTCAGGGGAATGCCCGCATAGGTCGCGCAACCCGACGCGGCGGTGATCCCGGGCACCACCTGAAACGGCACGCCGTGCTCGAGCAGCGTCGATATCTCCTCGCCGCCGCGCCCGAAGATGAACGGGTCGCCGCCTTTCAGGCGGACCACGCGGTTGCCCTCCTGCGCCAGGCGCACCAGCAGCTGATTGATGCTCTCCTGCGGCAGCGAATGCTCGGCACGTGATTTGCCGGCATAGATACGTTCGGCATCGCGGCGCACCAGCTCCAGGATCGGCTCGGATACGAGCCGGTCGTAGACCACCACATCGGCCTGCTGCATCAGGCGCAGCGCGCGGAAGGTGAGCAGATCCGGATCCCCGGGCCCGGCACCGACCAGCGCCACCTCGCCGCGGGGCAGCTCCCCGGCCTCGTTCTGCAGCGCGCCGGTCAGCACGGATTCCGCTTCCGCTTCCTTACCGGCGAACACCAACTCGGCGATCGGGCCCTGCAGGACGCGTTCCCAGAAGTCGCGGCGCCGCCCGTCGTCCGGGTACCGGCGTTTGGCAGACTTGCGGTGTTTGTCGACCAGCCGCGCAAGCTTGCCGTAGGCCGCCGGCATGAAGCTTTCCAGGCGGGAGCGCAGCAGCCGTGCCAGTACCGGTGAAGCACCGCCGGTCGAAATGGCCAGCTGTACGGGCGAGCGGTCAATCATGGAAGGCACGATGAAACTGCACAGTGCCGGCTCGTCCACGACGTTCACCGGCAGGTTGCGCGCCTTCGCGAGCGCCGCGACCTGCTCGTTGACGGCGGCAGCGTCGGTAGCCGCGATCGCCAGGCGGCAACCGTCCAGATCCTGCGCCTCGAACTGCCGGGCGAGGTGGCGGATCGCACCCTGCTGCAACGCCTCGGCGAGCTCGTCGCAAAGCTGCGGTGCCACGACCCATACCGCGGCGCCGGCCTTACGCAGCAGGCGCACCTTACGCGCAGCGATCGGACCGCCGCCGACGACCAGGCAGCGGGCGTCGTTCACGTCCACGAACATCGGGAAGTAGGCCATGCGCGCTGGGGTGTCGCTCATTCGGCCTTTTCCTCGAAGCCCGCTGCGCGATACCAGCGGCGCGCCTCGTCAAGGTCCTGCGCGACTCCGCGGCCCTCCTCGTACATCATGGCGAGCGTGGTCTGCGACCCCGCCAGCCCCTGTTCGGCGGCCAGCCGGAACCAGCGTGCAGCCTCGGCGCCGTCCTGCGCAACGCCCTCGCCTTCCAGGTACATGAAACCCATTCCGTGCTGTGCGAGGGCGTGGCCCTGCTCGGCGGCCGCGCGCATCCACCGGTGCGCGGCTTCGAGGTTCGCCACCACCCCCAGGCCGTTCTGCAGCATGATCGCCAAGCGGTGCTGCGCGTCGGCGTTACCGGCCGCGGCGAGCGGGCTCAGCAACTGCATGGCGCGGGAGAAATGTTTGGCCGTAAACGCGGCCACGCCGCTGGTGTAGTCAAGGTCGTCGTCGTGCATGGCACTGCGCTCGAGGCGGGCCGGCGCCCGCGAAGCGCCATCATAACGCCGAACGTCAATCGGTTCTTATACCTCGAATGGCCAGCCGATCCGTGCGCCGCCGCCGCACGGCACCGGCTGCCGGGGTAGTGCTGGTCTCTCCAGCGGGATATTCTGGCGTCCGCACCGCTTGGTTAAAGTCCGCGGGCAGCCCCTGGGACACTGGACAATGAACGACATCGACCCGCACATCCTGCGCGGCTGTATCCAGAAGGTGGCCACCGGCCCTGAATACAGTAAAGACCTGAGCTACGAGGACACGTACTCGGCCATGCGCCACGTGCTGAGCGGCGAGGCCGACCCGGTGCAGGTGGGTGTGTTTCTGATCGCGCTTCGCATGAAACGCGAAACCGAGGCGGAAAACGCCGGGACGCTGCAGGCCATACTGGATACCGCGCAGCACGTGACCGCCGAGGTCGACGAACTGCTCGATATCGCCGAGCCCTACAACGGTCAGGTGCGGGGACTGCCGGCCGCGCCGTTCCTGGCGCCGGTGCTGGCAGCGTGCGGTCTGCCGGCCTTTTCGCACGGCATCGCGATGCTGGGTCCGAAGTTCGGCATCACCCACCACGCCGTACTGCGCGCCGCCGGTGTCGATGTCGCTCGCAGCGCCGGCGAGGTCGCGCAGCGCCTGGCCGATCCAGGCATCGGCTGGGGCTACTGCGATCAGGCCCGGTTCTGCAGCCCCCTGCATGACCTGGCGGAACTGCGTAAACGCATCGTCAAGCGCCCCGTGCTGACCACGGTGGAGGTCATGGCGCAACCGCTTCGCGGGCGTCAGAAAACGCATCTGCTGACGGGTTACGTGCACAAAGCCTATCCGCCGGTGTATGCGGCGCTGGCGCGGCAGGCCGGCTACCACGGCGCGCTCATCGTGCACGGCGTGGAAGGCGGCGTGGTCCCGTCACTGAGCCAGCCGGCAAAAGCGTTTATCTACCAGGCGCTCGGTGAGGCGCGTGAATCGGTGCTCGATCCGCGCGAGGCCGGCATCGAGCAGCGGCAGCGTTGCGTGCCCCTGCCCGACGGCCTGCCCCCGGCCGCGGCGCCCGACGGGATAGCGGCGGCGATCGACGTGCCGAGCGCGGCGCGGGCCGCCGCTGAGCTCGGCCTGGCGGCGCTGCGCGGCGCCGCCGGAGCGACACGTGACAGCCTGGTGTACG